>JAJDZQ010000146.1 GCA_022824565.1 Anaerolineae bacterium
TCAGCCAACGCCGCATCGCCATGGGTCGGGATATAGCGGAATGTCACGATGGCCATCTGCGCCGGCGTGACGATCTGCCAACAGCCGGCTTCGCGCAGCAGCCGCTCGGCCAGCTCGGCATTGGCAAAGCCCTGGGCGATCGCCTCGCTGATGGCGTCCAGACCGAAGACCTTGAAGCTCATCCACAATTTCAACGCGCGGAATTGACGGGTCAGCTGGATGCCCAGATAGCCGTAGTTTCTTTCTTCGCCCGGCTGCTCCATGTCTTTGAGATATTCGCCCGATGCCGCGAAGGTCTGCTGCAGCCATTGCCGCTCGCGCACCAGCACACAGCCGCATTCGATAGGCTGGAAGAGCCACTTATGGGCGTCCAAAGCCAGGGAATGCACGCGGCCCAGCCCCCGCAAAGCCCGCGCTCCCGGCTCGGTCAAGATGGCTGGCGCGCCATAGGCTCCGTCGACATGCAGCCACAAGTTTTCTTCGGCGCAGGTATCGGCCAGCGCATCCAGCGGGTCGACTGCGCCAGTGCTGGTGGTGCCTGCGATGGCCGCCACGCAAAAGGGGCGCAAGCCTGCCGCGCGATCGGCCTGTACAGCTGCGCGCAAGGTCTCCGGCGACAAGCGATAATTCTCGTCACTGGGCAAGATCCGCAGTTGCTCATCGGCGAAGCCCAACACCCGCAAGCCTCGCGAAATGGCGAAGTGCAGTTGATCGGAGCAATAGACGACTGCGCCTGACATATCGTCATCCAGCCAGACTTTGCGCGCCACAGCCAGCGCCGACAGATTGGCTACCGAGCCGCCACTGACGAATGTGCCGCCGGCCTGGGCGGGCAAATGCATGATCTGCCGCAGCCAGTCGACCGTCAGCCGTTCAATTTGCGCCGCGCCCGGTCCTTGCAGCCACACCGCGTTGAAGATGTTGTGCCCGGCTGCCAGCGCATCTGCCATCACGCCGATGAAGTTGTTCGCCAGCGGGATGTATGCAAAGAAGCGCGGATGATCAACATGGTTGGTCGCTTCGACAACTTGTTGCTGAAATTGCGCCAGCACATCGCGCCAGTCGGATGCTTCTCTTGGCAGCGGCTCGCGCAAGATCGCCTCCAGGGCGGCCTGATCTAGCCGGGGCGCGACTCGCCGCTGGCCGCGCGAATCGTAATAATCCAACAGCGAGTCGATGACGGCATAACCGATTTCGCGCATGTCTTCGCGGCTGAAAGATAGCGCCTGGCGATCGTCCATGTTGCCTCTCCACAGCGGACCACTAGAAAATGGCGTTCAAGCCGATCAGCGCCAGCAGCGCCAGCGCGATCGCATTCAAGCGCGCTTTGGACAAGCGGTTGCCGATGCGCACGCCGATCGTCGTACCTGCGAAGATCAGCGGTGTCAGCAGCAGCGCCGTGCCCAGCACCTGCGCGTTCATGGTTTGTGAAAGCAAGAGCAGCAGCAGCACTTGCAGCGGCGCATTCAAAAGGAAAAGCGTCTTGGTAAAAGCCCGTGCCTGGTGCGCGTCGAAGCTGCGCGTTGTCATCCACAGCACCAATGGCGGACCGCCCATGGCGACCAGCCCCTGCAAGATTCCGCTCAGCGCAAAGGCGGCGGCCGAGATCGACAGCGGCAAATCGCGCGCCTTCTGCCCACGCGCCAGCATGCGCAAGCCCACGCCGAGCAGCACGCCACAGCCGACCAGCCGTTCGACGGCGTTTGCGTCCATGTTTTCAATCTGCAGCAACAGCCAGATGCCCAGTGGCACGGTCAAATAACGCAGCAGCGCCGCCAGTTTGACATCGTCCCAGGGGATGTGCTCGCGCAGCTGCCAGACACCGAATGCCACCTGGATGCCGATCGCCAGGGTGGTCAGCGCCACCGCCTGCGACAAGCTGTAGCCCGCCTCGACCAGCAGCGGCACGGCGATCATGCCCAGCGCAAAGCCGATGGTGCCCTGTACGATGCTGCCGCCAAACAAGATGATGCCCGCCCAAATTAGCGCCATTCCGAGCCTCCAGGTTCGCGCCAGATTGTAACCACAGCTGAGCGACAAGACACAGAGAGTTCTTATGGGGAGTGGTGATTCATTGAAATCTCAACAAGCCCCCATCCCCCAGAACGAAGGGAGGGGAGCAAATGCCCGAAGAGCCTGTGCATCGGTAGGGGCGAGGCGGTGACTCGCCCAGCAAGCCCCCCATCCCCGGTCCTTCCCTATATCAATAGGGAAAGGAGACTCGTCGAAGAAACCAGCGCAAACCTGGCTAATCTGCAAGAAATTGCGCATCAGAATTCTTTTTCTCTGCATGCGCTCCCCCTCCTTGATGCTTCGGGGAGGGGGCTGGGGGTGGGGTAGGCCCTCACCTGCGCTCCCCCCATTATCGATCGCGTAGACACCGACCCAGCGAGGCGGGATTTGGGAAGGAGGGAATTGCGCTGGTTTAGCCGCAATCCCCGATCGTGCTCACAGAATCCGCATGCAGCCAGCCCCGCTGCCCAAAGAAGTCAGCGTTGTACCAGTCTCCCTGCTTTTCATAGACTGTCAGGGTGAGGCCGTGCCCCAGGACTACGATAATCTGACCGCCCGGCGTGGCGCGGAAGTTGATGTTATCGAGGGTCTGCACCTGACAATTGCTGACCGTAGCGGCTGGGGAACTGGTATCGGGCGCGGTAGCTGGCGGCTGGTCGCTGGCAGGCTCGCTCAACAGCACCAGGGTGCCAGGGCGAGCCAGCTGCGCACAGGTCATGCCAGCGCGGCTATACAGACCAATTTCTGTCAGGCGGCGCGGGCTAAAGGAGGCATCCAGGAAGACCACCGCGCCGGCTGGCTTGAAGCAGACCTCGAAATCGCGCACCCAGCCCCAGACATCCACACCCAAAACAACGCCGCGAGCAACTACTCCGGGGTCGCCGACGCCGTTGGGACCGACGCATTGTACATTCAATCCGGGCGGCTGTGGGCTGATGCTGATCATTGCTTTCTGTTCGTCATTGCAGTTGAAGGCGGGTCCAGTCGATCGAATAGGCTCGCTCGGCTCGGTGAAGGTGTCGCTTTCGGTGGAGCTGCTGGAGTCGCGAGTGTCTTCAGCGCCGGCACCGCCCGATGGCGCCGATGGCTGCGATGGCTGCGATGGCTGCGATCCCTGCCCCGGACTACCCAGTAACGGGCTGCGCGTTTGCGCTAATACCTCGGCTGGAGGCGAGTATACGTTGCTCTGGTGCGCCCGAACTTGCAGGTTGTATCGCGTATTGGGGCTCAAGCCAACAAATATGTAGCTGTTGACACCGCCAACATTCGTCCAGCTCGATACCATGCCGCCTCGAACCTGATAATTCATCGCGGCTTGAATCTGCAAACTTTGCGGTTCGACCGGATCGGACCATTGCAAGGTAACTTGCGTGTCTTCAATCTCGCTGGCTCGCAAGTTCTGGGGCGCGTTGACATTGAGCAAGGTCTGTGCTGTAACGGAAACGGACACCGAGGTGCGCTGGGAGTCTTTGGCGCGCACTTGCAGGCTGTATTGCGTGTTGTCATCCAGCCCGCTGAAGGTGTAGGCAGCGACATCTCCGATATCCGTCCAGCCGGTGAGCACGCCGCCATCGACCTCGTAGCTCGTGGCGTCGCTGACCTTGGTCCAGTTCAGGGTGATAGCGGTTTTCGTGATGCCGCTGGTATTCACACCAGAGGGGCTGGCAAGCGCGTTCGCTTGCTGCGTGAGCGTCCGTGTGGTTATGGAAGCGCCAGCGGTTGTCCCATCGCTGTTCTTGGCTCTGACGATCAGGTCGTACTGCGTATTGACAGTCAGCCCGCTGAAGGTATAGGTGTCGACATCGCCGACATCGGTCCAACTGTTGAGCGTACCGCCTTGGACATCGTAGCCAGTGGCGCCAGTCGATTTCGTCCAGGACAGGGTGATGGCCGTCTGCGTGATGCCGCTGGTCGTCAAGCCAATTGGCATGGCGGGCAATGTGCTTTCATTGATGGACGCGGCAGCAGAATCGCCACCGGCATTGTTGGCCACCACTTCCAACGTATATTGCGTATTGGCTGTCAAGCCGGTGAATTGATAAGTCGCGACATCGCCCAGGATCGTCCAGCTATCGCCGCTGTCTTTGCGGACTTTGTAGGCGGTTGCCCCAGTCGATTTTGTCCAGCCCAGGGTGATGCTTGTCGGCGTGTAGTTGCTGGCGCTCAAGCTCGTCGGCGCGGCTGGCAAATTGGGCAGGGTACGGGCGTTGATGGACGCAGAGGCCGAATCGCCGCCGTCATTGCTGGCCAGCACTTCCAGGCTGTAGGCGGTATCGGCAGTCAAGCCGCTGAAAGTATAGGTCGCGACATCGCCCAGCGGCGTCCAGAAATCCGTGTCTATGCGGACTGTGTAAGCGGTTGCCCCAGTCGATTTCGTCCAGTCCAGCGTGATGGCCGTCTGCGTGATGCCACTGGTGCTCAAGCCGGTTGGCGCGGCTGGCGTGGCTGGTGGCGGCACATTGTTAGTCGTCGCAGATATTTGCGCAGTGCTGGAATCGCCGCCGGCATTGCTGGCCAGGACTTGCAAGGTGTAGGCCGTATTGGCGGTCAAGCCGGTGAAAGTATAGGTCGCGACATCGCCGAGGACTGTGAACGAGCCCGTTGTGCCCGTGCGCACCTTGTAGGCGGTTGCGCCTGTCGATTTCGTCCAGGACAGGGTGATCGATGTTTGCGTGATGCCGCTGCTGCTCAAACCGGTCGGCGCGGCGGGCGCATTGGGCAGGGTCCTGGCGTTGATGGACGCGGCAGCAGAATCGCCGCCAGCGTTGTTGGCGATGACTTGCAGTGTATATTGCGTGTTGAGTGTCAAGCTGCTGAATGTATAAGTCGCGACATCGCCCAGCGTCGTCCAGCTATCGCCGCTGTCTTTGCGGACTTTGTATGCGGTTGCGCCTGTCGATTTCGTCCAGGAAAGCGTGATAGCGGATTGCGTGATGCCGCTGGTCGTCAAACCGGTCGGCGCGGCTGGCGCGTTTGCCAAGGTCCGGGCTGCCACAGAAACTGCTGTCGAAACTCCGGCGCTATTTTTCGCCCGCACTTGCAATGTGTAGGCTGTATCGGCATCCAAGCCACTAAAGGTATGTTCGGTATCGCTGCCGCCCGAATCTACCCAGGTCGAGCTGTCGCTGCTGACTTCGTAGCTGTCGGCACCGCCAACGCTGGCTGTCCAGCTCAACTTGATGCTGTTGTTCGTGATCGCGGAAGTTGACGGGCTGGTGGGCGCGTTGGGCAAGGTCTTGGTGGCCGTAGATACCGCGCTCGAGTTCCCGCCCTGGTTCTGCGCCCGCACCTGCAAGGTGTATTGCGTGTTGGCGCTAAGCCCGGTGAATTCGTAAGTTGCCACATCGCCGGCATTCGTCCAGGCGGACAGCGTCCCGCCATTTACCTGATAGCCGGTTGCCTCGGCGTGCTTCGTCCAATTCAAGGTGATGGCCGTCTGCGTGATGCCGCTGGTGCTCAAGCTCGTCGGGGTGCCCGGCGGGTTGACCAGGGTCCGGGCTGCCGCAGAAACCGCCGCCGAAACCCCGCTGCTATTTTTCGCCCGCACTTGCAATGTGTAGGCTGTATCGGCATCCAAGCCGCTAAAGGTATGTTCGGTATCGCTGCCGCCCGAATCCACCCAGGTCGAGCTGTCGCTGCTGACTTCGTAGCTGTCGGCGCCGCCAGCGCTGGCTGTCCAGCTCAACTTGATGCTGTTGTTCGTGACCGCGGAAGTTGTCGGGCTACTGGGCGAGTTGGGCAAAGTCTTGGCGGCTGCGGATACCGCGCCCGAATTCCCGCCCGAGTTCAGCGACCGCAGCTGCAATGTGTATTGCGTGTTTGCGCTCAAGCCTGTAAAGGTATAAGTCGCCACATCGCCGGTATTCGTCCAGGCAGACAGCGCCCCGCCATTCACCTGATAGCCGGTTCCCCCGGCTGGCTTCGTCCAATTCAAGGTAATGGACGTCTGCGAGATGCCGCTGGTAGTCAAACCGGTCGGCGCGCCCGGCGCATCGGGCAGCGTCGTGGCGTCGCTTGATGCCGCGCTGGACGTCCCGCCCGTATTCTGCGCCCGCACCTGCACTGTATATTGTGTGTTGGCGGTCAAACCGGTGAAAGTATAGGTCGCCACATCGCCCAACGTCGTCCAATCTGTGAGCGCCCCGCCGTTCACCTGGTAGCCAGTTGCGCCAGTCGATTTCGTCCAGTTCAAGGTGATCGATGTCTGGGTGATGCCGCTGGTGGTCAATCCGGTTGGCACAGCTGGCAGGGTGCTGGCATCGATAGAAGCGGCAGCGGAGTCGCCACCGGCGTTGCTGGCGAGGACTTGCAGGCTGTAGCTCGTCCCGGCGCTCAAGCCAGTGAAGTTGTATGTCGCGACATCGCCCAGGGTCGTCCAACTATCCGTGCCCTTGCGCACCTTGTAGGCGGTTGCGCCAGTCGCTTTCGTCCAGGCCAGGGTGATGCCCGTCTGCGAGATGCCGCTGGTTGTCAAGCTCGTTGGCGCGGACGGCGCGTTGGGTAGCGTCGTTGCGCTGCTGGACGCAGAGGCAGAATCGCCGCCGGCATTGCTGGCGAGGACTTGCAAGGTATAAGCCGTGTTGGCATCCAAGCCGCTGAATGTATAGGTCGCGACATCGCCCAGCGTCGTCCAACTATCCGTGCCCTTGCGCACCTTGTAGGCGGTCGCGCCAGTCGACTTTGTCCAGGACAGGGTGATAGCGGTTTGCGTGATGCCGCTGGTAGCCAAGCCCGTTGGCGCGACGGGCAGGGTGCTGGCATCGATAGAAACAGAGGCAGAATCGCCGCCGGCGTTGTTGGCGAGGACTTGCAGGCTATAGCTCGTCCCGGCGCTCAAGCCCGTGAAGTTGTATGTCGCGACATCGCCCAGGGTCGTCCAGCTATCACCGCTGGCCTTGCGCACCTTGTAGGCGGTGGCGGTGGCAGATTTCGTCCAGGATAGCGTGATGCCGGTTTCGGTGATGCCGCTGGTTGCCAAGCCCGATGGCGCGGCTGGCACATTGATCAAGGTCTTGGCGCTTGTGGATGCAATATCGGAATCGCCATGCTGATGGACGGCGAGGACTTGCAGGCTGTAGGTGGTATCGGCAGTCAACCCGGTGAATTGGTGAGTCGCGACATCGCCCAGGGTCGCCCAACTGTCGGTGTCTTTGCGCACCTTGTAGGCGGTGACGCCGTTGACTTTCGTCCAGGACAGGGTGATAGCCGTTTGGGTGATGCCGCTGGTGCTCAAGCCCGTCGGCGAGTTCGACAAGGTTTTCGCCGCCTCCGCAATGACAGGGCAGGAGTTGGCGGTGGCGCTTTTCGCGCGAACACGCAGCCTATAGCTGGTATATTCATTCAGGCTTGTGAAGCTGTGGGTGAGGTCGCTGCCAGAATCGACCCAGGTTGCGCCACCATCGGAGCTGACTTCATAAGCAGTGACTGTGCTGGTGGTGCTGGCATTCCAGGTTAGCGTGATGGAGCTGCTGGTGATATCGGAGGTTTGCAAATTCGTCGGCGGTTCAATATGCACAGCTTCGGTGGTTACTTGGGCGCTCGTTTCGTCGCCGATAGCATTTGGCAGCAGCGCGCGAACACGGAATGTATATGTTGTATTCAAAGCCAGTTGGGTAATCAGGCGGCCCCGCGAAGACGATTGGGCTTGCCAGTTGCCGTTGTTAATCTTGATCTCATAATTGAGTGGCGGGGTCGCTACGCTGTTTCGGTCGCTTAAATCCGGCGCATCCCAGGCGACTTGCGTAGTGGTGCCAGCCACACAAATTGTCCGCAGATTTCTTGGCGGCTTTGGCTTTGTATATTGAGTGTTCACTGGAGTCCAGTTTGATTTTTGGTTGCCGACCACAGTGCGCAGCTGGAATCCATAAAATGTGGCAGAACCCAGGCCGCTGATTGTGATGGTAGATGTGCTGCCGCCCGCAATCGACTGGACTGGCCCATCGGAAGGAAGCCTTCGAATGTATTCATAACCTGTCGCCCCGTCGACCACGTCCCAGGACATGGTAAGGCTGCTCGTGGTGATGTTGGAATACGTTACATTTTCGGGCCAATCTTGCGCCTGCACGCCGAAAGGCAGCGCAAGCAGGCTAATTAGAACACCGAGCAGCCACATCAGACGGGATTTTGGAAAGAGCTTCTTGAAGTCCATATTGACCCCTCGCATAATTCAGAGATATCGCAAGCAGCACAATAAGCCATTGTATTTGGAAGCGCAGCTTGCGCAATTCAATACGCGAATGATTTTGATGAAGCGCCGTTTCATCCAGGCAATCGCGTCTAATAGCTAGATTGCCAACGCATACACCGGGATTCCGACTCGGCGCGAGACTCGTCTCGCCCAGCATGCCGCAATGATTCGTTTAGGCAGCTCAAGAGCCATCCCTTGCGCGATTCCTTTTGATGCCCTGGTGCCTGCCCGAGCGGCGCTTTGCCTCGCGGGCAACGGCGTGTAAAATGTACACAAACGACTATAGAGGACAGGGTATCATGGAAGTCTGGCAGGCCATCCACAGCAAACGCGCCATCCGTGCATTCCGCGACGAGCCGCTGCAGCCCGCGCATATTGAGCGCATCTTGCGGGCGGGGCGGCGCGCACAAAGCTCCAAGAACAGCCAACCTTGGCATTTCATCGCTGTGCAAGACCGCGCGCGCTTACAAAAACTCGCCCAAACCGGCGCCGGGATGGGGCATGTGGCTGGCGCGGCGCTGTGCATCGTCATCGCCGTCCCGGTGCAAAACGAGCGCACCCTGTGGCATTTCTTCGACTCGGGGCAGAGCGCGGCCTACATGCAGCTGGCGGCCACCGATCTGGGCATTGGCTCTTGCCTGGGCACGATCTACGAGCCTGACGAAGCGCGCGAGCTGCTGGGCATGCCGGCCGATATGCAGACGCGCCTGGTCATTTCTTTCGGTTATCCGGCCGATGCCGCCGCCGCAACCCAACCTCTCCAGGCTGGCGGGCGCAACAGCTATGAAGACATCGTGCATTGGGAGACTTGGTGAGCCTCGTCAAGCGTCCGCGCCGCCTGCGCTTGACTCCCGCAATCCGCCGCCTGGTGCGCGAAACGATTCTGCAGCCCGCCGATTTTATCTATCCGCTTTTCGTTCGTCACGGTGAGAATCTGCGCATCCCTATCGAATCCATGCCGGGGCAGGCGCAACTGACGGCCGACCTGCTGGCAGAAGAAGCGCGAGAAATCTCCCGGTTGGGCATCCCGGCGGTGATCTTGTTTGGCATCCCGGCGCAAAAAGATGCGATTGGCAGCGACAATTTCCATGACGCTGGCATCATCCCCAAAGCCATCCGCGCTATCAAAGCAGCAGCGCCCGCTCTGCTGGTCATCAGCGACATGTGCTTTTGTGAATATACCGATCACGGGCATTGTGGCATCATCAACAGCCCCGCGCACGAGCGCTACAATCCGCGCTTGCCGGCTGGCTACCTGCTCAATGACGCCACGTTGGATTTGCTGGGGCGGGCATCGGTGGTGCATGCTCGCGCTGGCGCCGATATCATCGCGCCTTCGGGCATGTTGGACGGCATGGTCGGCGCGATACGCAGGGCGCTGGATGCAGAAGGCTTCGCGCATACGGCCATCATGAGTTATGCCGCCAAAGCCGCCAGCGTATTTTATGGACCATTTCGCGATGCAGCCGAGAGCCCGCCCGGTTTTGGCGACCGCGCCCAGTATCAGATCGACCCGGCCAATCGGCGCGAGGCGCAAAAAGAAATCGCTTTGGATATCGAGCAGGGCGCAGACATGCTGCTCATCAAGCCGGCGCTGCCCAACCTGGATATCATCCGCGATGCCCGCGAAAGCTGTCTGCTGCCGCTGGCCGCCTACCAGGTCAGCGGCGAATATGCCATGTTGCAGGCAGCGGCAAAAATGGGCTGGCTGGAGCTGCCTGGCGCAGCGCTGGAAAGCCTCATCAGCATCAAACGCGCCGGCGCCGACATGATCGTCAGCTACTTCGCCAAAGAGGCTTCGCGCTGGCTGGAAAGCGCCTGATGCTCGGGCAGACAGCGCCGTCTTTCAGGCGACTCGCACAAGTTGCGCGTCGGCACTGGCTGTTTATCATCGCCGCGCCTGTCGCCCTCATCGTGATGACACACCCGAGTCTGGCGCTCGTCGGCGATGTGGACACCTGGCGCGCGCTGACTGGTCCCAGCGACATCTTCATGAAATACTGGGATGCCTGGTATGGCGGCGAGTTGCTGGCTGGCCGCGCCGATTTTTTTCATACCGACTTGCTTTTTCATCCCAATGAATTGTCGCTGGCTTATCACAATTTCAGCTTGCCACACATGCTGGTATTTGGCGGGCTGCAGCAGGTCTTGCCGCCCGTCAACGCCTATGTATTGACCTATTTGTTGATCATCGCTGCCAACCTGTTATCGGCGTATGTGTTTTTGCTGCGTCTGGTTTCACGCCCGGTTGTCGCCTGCGCCGGCGCATTTGTCTTTGGCATGAGCACCTTTGTGCTGAAACATCAAGATCATCCGGATATGGCGCTGATGGCCACGATTCCCCTGGCGCTCTATTGTCTGCAGCGGGCTGTGCACGAGGGACAGTGGCGCTGGAGCATCTTTGCCGGCATCGCCGCAGGGTTCACTGCCTTCATCGGCATGTATGTCTTCGTCTGCTTGATGATGACATTGAGCATATACGCGCTGTTCCTGGCGCAGACTCGCTGGCGCGATGCGCGCTTTTGGCAGTTGCTTGGGCTGATTCTGCTGGTGGCGGGCGCAATCAGCCTGCCGCGCCTGGTTCCTATGATCGCCGATCGCGCTTTGCTGGACGAGGCGCTGGACAAGCGCAGCGGCGAGGAACAACACAATGACCTGTTGTTGCTGTTTGTGAATACCGATCATCCGCTGATGTGGCGGGTCAAGGCGCGGCTATTTGCAGAAGGCAGGCTGTGGAAGGTTGCCGATGGCTATCTGGGATATCTGCCAATTATGGTAGTCAGCCTGTGTCTCCTGCGCAGCCGACGCCGGCGACAATTGCTGCCCTGGCTGGTTCTTGCCTCGCTGTTCATCGTCTTGCGCCTGGGCAGCTTCTTGACCATTGGCGGCACACAATTTGCAAACATCCCTCTGCCGAAGTACGCGCTGGACAGATTGCTGCCCTGGATATTCGAGGCATTCTGGGATATTTCCAATTTCCAAATCGGCATCTTGCTGCCCTGGGCGGCGCTATTCTGCCTCAGCCTGGATTGGCTGCTCGGCTCGCTTTCCGCCCGCCTGCGACTCGCCGCAGTCGCCGCGGTTCTGCTGGTCATCTGCGTCGAGAATTACAGCATAACAAGATGGATGATCTCCCGCGATTCGCAACGGCTGGCTTGGATCGACTGGCTGGAGGGCGAGGGCAGCGCCGACGACCTGCGCCTGATCCACTTGCCGATGGGCAGGAATCGCTCGAAAGAATATGGCTACTTCCAGACTTTCAATCGCATCCCGCATGCCGAAGGTTTGGCATCGCGCACGCCTTCGCATGCCTATGCCACCATCGAAAGCAACTTGCTATTGAGCGCCTGGTTTGATGGCGATTTTCAGCTTTGCGCAGCTGCCAACAAATCGGACTACCTGGCCGCTGTGGAAGAGCTGCGCGCCCACGGCTTCACGCATATCATTTACCATCGCACACGGATTGCTCAACAGACGATTTTCGCGACCTTTGATTATCTGCCGTCGGTCTTTGATGATAACTATGTCAGCGTCTTTCGCGTAGATGACTTGCCGCTGGCTTGTGATGCGAGCCAACCCTTAGCTGTTGCCGACCGCGCGTTGCAGGCATTGCTTGCATCCAGGCCCACACTCTTGCTCGACGATTTTGTTTCCACACTGACTTTGTTGGACGAGTCCTTGGTAACACTGCGTACGCCACACAGCGAAACCCGCTTTGAGCTGGCGAGCGAAAATAGTCGCAAGCAGGCGCAGCGAATCGTCAAGGCCCGCGTCGCCCTGCTGCTGGCGCATGACCCGCAAACTGTCCCCGACAGCCTCGTCCAGGCTTATCGGGATTGGCTGGCGGACGACTTTGTGTCCTGCGATCTGCGCCTGGAGACCGCCGCCATCCATGTGGAGCTTATGGTGCGGCGCGGCGTATCCTGCGAAGTGGTCTGGAGCGAAGAGCCGCTGCGAATCCAGTACGACAACGGCATCCGCCTGTCCACATTTTTCTTGTCGCTGGATGGGCGCATGCTGGAATTGCAATTTCTGTGGCGGGAGCTGGTCGAAGATCTGCATTCCTTCTCGCTGCAATTGGTCAACGTGGAAGGCGAGCGGGCATTCGGCGCGGACAGAGTCATCTACGATTCGTCACAGGTGCACCGCATGGATGTTTCGGCGCTGCCCGCCGGCGACTATCAAGCGAAGCTGATTGTTTACAATTATGAAACGGGCAAAAGTGTAAGCGGCCTCATCGTTGACACCGAAACGAGATTCCGCCGGGAAGTCGATATCGGGACGCTCACGCTGGAGTAGGCTGCCCCCTCAATCCCCCCGACGAGTCAGGGGGAAGCAGGCAACCCCCCTC
>JAJDZQ010000050.1 GCA_022824565.1 Anaerolineae bacterium
GGGCTGGGGAGTGGGGTCGGCGGTGTGGTTTTGCGCTTGTGCGCCAAAGCTGTTACAGTCCGCGCGATGCTCTAGCAAGCAACTTTTTATACGAGGAGATCTCTATGGCACTAGCCACCAACGCCGCGCAGCTGGTCGAAATGGCGGTCGTCGGTTTTGTCAGCCAGCCGACAGTGCGCGGCTATATCCCCCAGGCCGATGGACAAGCCACCATCTTGCCCGGCATGTCCGGCTTTATTTATAACGCGCGCGTCGGTGATGCCGCTTTTGGCTGGGCAGCCGACCACCTCGAGCCAGGCGCGTCTATCGCCCATCCCGACCTCGATGCCGACTATGCCATGCACTACCTCACTTGCATGGGCAATCGCGCATTTTTGATGAGCGGCTTGGCCAAAGGCACAGAAGGCATTGTAACTGGCGAGCACGCGCGCCTGTTGGTCGACTTTCCGCCAGAAGCCGCCGACTTGATCGCAGTGGGCGATGCCGTACAAATCCGCACGGTGGGGCAGGGCTTGCAATTTACCGACTATCCGCACATCACGCTCAAAAAATGCAGCCCGCGTTTGATCGAAAGCCTGCCTATCGAAGCTGTGGACGAGCGCAAAATCCGCATCCCCGTCACCATGGAACTGCCTATCCGCATCATGGGCAGCGGCGCAGAGTTGAACCCCGACTTTGTCGACCAGGATTTGATGTCGGGCGACCGAGCGCTGATGGCCGATCTCGGCATTGACCAAATGCGACTGGGCGACCTGGTCGTGGTCAATCACGCCGACCATCGCTATGGACGCGGCTACAAACCCGGTGCCGTAACCATCGGCTTGTGCATTCATGGCGATTCGGTGATGACGGGGCATGGTCCCGGCATCCTGACTTTGCTGACCTGTGCCGAGCCTTGTATTGAGTGGGTCATCGACCCCGCAGCCAATATCGCCAATTATCTGAATATCCGAGAGGCAGCATGAGCGCAAAAAACAACGCAAACCAGGTGATCAGCCTATCGGTGCAGGGCGTTATCACCCCGCCGCGCATGCCGCCGTTGCCGGCCATGCCATATTCGCTGGCGGCTGATGGCACGCCCTTCCTGCTGCCTGCCTATGGCAGCATCGTCTACAATGTCTCGGTGGGCGACAGCGCCTATGGCTGGCTGGCCGATTGCGTGCATCCGGGTGTCAGTGTCAAGCTGGACGATGCCACTGGCAACCGCGGGCTGAATGTGCTGTCCTGTGTGGGCAATACGGCGATTGTCATGACCGGCAACGCCAGCAAAGCTCGCGGCACGGTCACCGGCAAAACGGGGCGCTTCAGCGAACATGTCATCATCCACTTCGACCAGGCTGTGCGCGAAGGGCTGGCTATCGGCGACAAAATCGTCATCAAAGCCAAAGGCACTGGCCTCAAGTTCGACGACCATCCCGATATCATGCTCAAAGGCTGCTCGCCAGAATTGGTCGATGCGCTGGAAGTCGCCACCACAGACGAAGGCAAATTGGCGGTGCCAGTGGTGGCGCAGGTGCCGCCGCATTTGCTGGGCGCGGGAGCAGGCTTGGTCAGCGATGGCGGCTCGATCCACATTCAGACGGCCGACCGCGCTGCCCTGCAAGAGGCGGGCTTGCACGAGCTGCGTCTGGGCGATGTCGTTGCGCTGACCGACTATGACAGCAGCTGGAATCATGGCTATCTGCGCAATGCGGTGGGCATCGGCGTGGTCGCGCAAGGCGATAGCCCCCGCGCTGGCTATGGTCCGGGCATCACCTTGATCATGACCTCGGCGGGCGGCAATATCGCGCCCATGCTCGCGCCAGGCGTCAACCTGAGCGACCTGCTGCTGTGAACCGCCTCGGACTATGAGCCCGCCACAAACCTTGAGCCGGCCGCTGGCGAGGCGCGTTGCCACATTGGCTGCGTTGCGCCCGCCGCCAGCATGTCCGCCAACGCCACAGCCTGTCATTGATGCAGCAGTCGCCGCCTTGGCGCGTGGAGAAACACACTACACCGACCGCCCCGGCATCCCCGAGCTGCGCGCCTGGGTGGCCAACCATCTGCGCGAGCGCTGGGCTGTGACCGTGGACGCCAGCGAAGTCACCATAACCTGTGGCAGCACCGAGGCGCGTTATGTGGCTTTGACTCTGTTGACAAAGCCGGGTGGCGCGGTGCTTTGCCTGGGCGATGACACACTGATCCGCGGTCCGCTGCAGTTGCTGGACGGGCATGTCGTCCATACACCAGAGGCTGCCCTGCGCCTGCTCTACCTGCGGCCCGATGATGACCGCGCCGCTGTCTTGGGCTTGCTGCGGCAGGCGCAAGCTGCCGACTGGTGGATCATCTGGGACAAAAGTTTTTGCGTTGCCGACGACTTTCATCCGGCGCAAGACGAGCGGCTTGCGGAACGTGTGGTGACCATCGATTCGCTTTCGCAGGGGCTGGCGGGCTGGCGGCTGGGCTGGATGGCCGGCTCGGCGGCGGCTTTGCGTTTGCGGGCGGGCAAGCAAGCGATCACCATCTGTACAACGGCTGTTTCGCAATGGGCGGGCTTGGCTTGGCTGCAGGCGGGAGGCAACGGATGAATCACAATCCCAAAATCCCGCAGCGCATCCGCGAGCTGGCGGCAGATGGCACACAGCTGCGTTATGCCCTGATGGAAATGGCGCGCGAACTGGATGGCGTGATAGCGCTGGGACGCGGCGACCCCGACCTGCCCACCCCGCCACATATCGTAGCCGCTGCCGAACGTGCCCTGCGCGCTGGCCACACGGGCGCAACAGCAGTCGCGGGCCTGCCGGCTCTGCGCGAGGCGATTGCCGATCACCTGCGCCAGCAAAATGGTTTGCCGGTTGGAAGCCATAATGTCATGGTGACCACCGGTGGGCAGGAGGGGCTCTTTCTGGCTGTGCAGGCTGTCATCGATCCCGGCGACCACATCCTGGTGCCCGATCCGCGCTACAGCTCCTACGATGACGCCATCAAACGCGCTGGCGGCATCATGCAGCTGGTGCCGACCATGCGCGAAGATGCCTTCAACTTGTCTGCCCAGGCGCTGGAAGCTGCTATCACGCCAGCAACCAAAGCCTTGCTCATCGTAACGCCCAGCAATCCGACAGCCGGCATAGTCACCGAAGACCGTCTGCGCGCTATCGCCGAGCTGGCGATCCGCCACGATCTGGTCGTCATCGTCGATGAGATATATGGCAAGATCGTCTATCCGCCCTGGCGTCATTTCAGCATCGGTTCGCTGCCCGGCATGGCGTCGCGCACCATCACGCTCGATGCCTTCTCCAAAGCCTACGCGATGACCGGCTGGCGCTGTGGCTATGTGGCGGCGCCGGCCGATGTTATCGATGCCATGACGCGCATCAAGCAGCTGACCACAGGACCTGTCGCCAGCGTGTCGCAGTGGGCGGGCCTGGCCGCTATCACCGGTCCCCAGGATTGCGTGGCCGAATACCTGGATATCTATACGCAGCGGCGGGCGGCGCTTCTGGAGGGCTTGCGGCAGATGGGATTCGCTTTCGGAGAGCCGCGCGGTGGGCTTTTTGTGTGGGCGGATTGCTCGACCACCGGCATACATGCTGCCGAGCTGTCTTATTTGCTGTTGAAAGAAGCGCGCGTATTGATCTTCCCGGGCACGGCTTTTGGTGAAAAATGGCGCGATTATGTGCGCATCACCATGCTGGAAGACTTGTCAATCTTGCGCGAGGCGGTCGGGCGCATGCTGCCGGTGCTGGCGCGGTATCGTAGCCCCCTTTCCAGTCGGGACGGAGGGTAGCCAACCCCTCCCCCAGCCCCTCCCCGTCGGGACGTAGAGGGTAGCCGACCCCTCCCCCAGCCCCTCCCCTACGCGCGGCTATCGGGGGGGCGAGGGGGTTGCACTTCCCCCTGACCCGACAGGTGGATTGATGGGGTGTGAAAAGCCCCTCCCTCATTTTGGGGGAGGGGTTTGGGGTGGGGGTCAGCTTCCCCCTGACCTGTCGGGGGTACCGAGGGGGTTAGAATAGCTCCAGTAGCGTTTCGCCAACAATAGGAGAGAACTTTCATGGATACATCGCTTGTCGCCGCGCAACTC
This sequence comes from Anaerolineae bacterium, assembly GCA_022824565.1. Taxonomy (GTDB): domain Bacteria; phylum Chloroflexota; class Anaerolineae; order Aggregatilineales; family Phototrophicaceae; genus UBA6055. The sequence continues at coordinate 4,064 of JAJDZQ010000050.1, forward strand.
TACACCATCCGCCAGCACACGCAGACACGCGAAGACTTCGCGCGCAGCATGCGCAAAATCCGCGAGATCGGCTATCGTGCCGTGCAGGTCTCTGCCATCGGCGCTATCTCTGATGCGGATGTCAAGCAGATCGTCAATGACAATGGCTTGCGCATCTGCAACACGCACATTGCTTTCGACCGCTTGCAGAACGACCTGGATGCCGTCATCGCCCAGCACCAGCTGTGGGATTGCCGCCACATCGCCATCGGCAGCATGCCTGCGGCTTTTCGCGAATCGGCCGCTGGCTACAAGCGTTTTGCGGCGCTGGGCAGCCAAATCGGCGAGCGGCTGGCGCAGGCCGATATGACTTTCAGCTATCACAATCACAGCTTCGAGTTCGTGAAATTTGACGGGCGCGCCGGGCTGGAGATTCTGTTTGACGAAAGCGACCCGCGCTACCTGCAAGCCGAGTTGGACACCTATTGGGTTCAACATGGCGGCGCAGACCCGGCCGCATGGATTGATCGGCTGGCCGGGCGCATGCCAGTGGTGCATCTAAAAGATATGGTCATGTTGTCACCCCAAAGCGGTGGGGGGAAGGATTACCGACCGCAGCAGGCGATGGCCGAGGTGGGCGAAGGCAATATGAACTTCCCAGGCATTCTCGCGGCCTGCCGGCGGGCTGGCGTGGAATGGTACGCGGTTGAGCAAGATATCTGCCAGCGCGATCCTTTTGAGAGCCTGGCGATCAGTTTTGAGAACCTGGCGGCAATGTGACCCCCTCGGTCCCCCCGACAGGTCAGGGGGAGGCTGACCCCCCTCAATCCCCGCGACAACAGTTCAGGGGGAGGCTGACCCCCACCCCAAACCCCTCCCCCAAAATGAGGGAGGGGCTTTTCACACCCCATCAATTTACCCGTCGGGTCGGGAAGCAGCACTGGCTACCCTCCCTGACTCGTCGGGGAGGGGCTGGGGGAGGGGTTAAATGGGCGAGTCGCCGCCTCGCCCCTACGCGGTCTCTTTGGGGAGGGGCTGTGGGAGGGGTGCGATTACCCGCCGTTCAGCTCAGCCGCGACATTGGCGCTGACCCACAGATTCTCCAAAGCCAACGTATTTTTGATGCGCACGACGCGCGCATCGGCAGCCTGGCCGGGGTCGGCGCGGAAGGCATCGAAGAGCGCGGCCTGGATGGTCTCTTCATCGCTTTCAAAGACCAGTGGCATGCGTCCGCGCAGCAGGAAGCCGCTCGTATACAGATTCTTGGTGGTGATGGGAAAGTCGATTTTGTCGAAGAGCTTGCGCGACATAAAGTCCGCCAGCCCATAAGCCGTGGCATTGCCATGCGAGGCGGGCGTCAGGTCGAGGATGACGATGCGTTTGACGCGCGGCGCTTCTGGCTCGGGCTCGCCATCGATCATCCAGCGGCCGATGATGTTGGTATCCAGCCCGGCGCCGCTGATGTCTTTGCCGATCTCATCGATGATCAGCACATCGATATCATCGACCGGCAGGCTTGGCATCAATTCTCGCGAGCGCTGCAACAAGCGCTGATCGCCCGCCACCACACTGTCGACGCCAAAGCCTTCCAGATGCGCCACGGCGTGATAGCCGTCCTCGACGACGCCGAAGCCAGCCAGGAAGGGGCTGTTTGCCAGCAGCTGCTTTGCCACCACGGGCATATAATCGCGCAAGCCCACCACGCCATGCTGATGGATCGCCCGCGCGCCCGTCTCTTTGCCCAGGCCGATCGCCAGCATCTTCAGCAAGCCGCTTTCGTGCGGACCATGAAAATCGGTGTGGACTTTTGTCCGGTTGGTGATGATCAGCCCATCTGCGCCGGCGACATTTTTGTCCAAATAGGCGCGGACGCCGACGCTGGTTAGCCCCATGTCCACCACTTCCATGGTGGCATGAATGGGACAGCCCATGCTCGCTTCGCTGATGCCGAGTCCGTCCAGCACCTCGATTTGGCCTGCGGGCGTGCCACCGCCATGACTGCCCATGGCTGGCACGATGAACGGGTCGCCACCGCTGGATTTGACCAAGCCGACCAGTTCTGCGGCGATTGTGTCGATGCTGGCGATGCCGCGGCTGCCAAAGCCCAGGGCGATGCGTTTCCCCTGCACTTGCCGCGCCAGCCCCAGCCGCGCCCATTCGGCTCGTA
>JAJDZQ010000147.1 GCA_022824565.1 Anaerolineae bacterium
CGGCTGCCTATTTGCGGCATGGCGCGACCATCGTCTGGCTGGTCATCCCCGAACGACAGGCGGTCGAGCAGTGGCAGTTGGACGCGGATGGGGAGATGCAGCATGTCTTCATCGACCGCCATGGCGCGCTGCATGGCGAGCTAGCCCTGCCCGGCTTCTCGCTGGAACTGAGCCTGCTTTTTCCACTGGATACCTAGGGGGCAAATCATGGTGGTTCGGGAATTGCCGCGCGCAAAAACGAAACAATATACCGTCGAGGATGTCTGGGCTTTGGAATGCGACCCCGCCAACGAAGGTCGCTATTTCTATTTGATTGACGGCGAATTGCACGAGGATCCGATGACCAACAGAATTCACGCGCGTATCGCTACGAAATTCACTCGCTACATGGATATCTATGCTGAAGCAGTCGGGCTGGGCGAAGTTCATGTAGAAGCGAGTTATTGCCTCACGCGCACGCATGAAACTTTCCTGCAACCAGATGTATCCTTCATCAGCTATGCTCGACTGAACGACTTTTCGTTGGACTCTTGCATACCAGCCATGCCCGACATCGCGGTCGAGATCAAATCGCCCAGCAATAGCATGGCGCAAATGCGGCGAAAGGCGCGCACATATCTTGAAAACGGCACGACTCTTGTGTGGCTGGTATTGCCCGAGCAGAGCGCAGTCGAAGAGTGGCGAATGGGTGATGAGGGGCAAAGGCAGCACAGGCTCATCGGGCGCGAGGATGTGCTGGACGGCGGGACTGCCCTGCCCGGCTTCTCGCTGGAACTGAGCCTGCTTTTTCCACTGGACAACAACGGAGCAGACCATGCCGGTTGAACTAACTTTGGGCGAGGGAACGCGCACGACAATCCGAATCCGCGGACACGAATGGCATGCCGACGAACCGCTGGAAGCTGGCGGCAGCGACACAGGACCGACGCCAGGCGAGATGATGCTGGGCGCGCTCGGCTCTTGCATGGCGATCACTTGCCGGCTTTATGCTGAGCGCAAAGGTTGGGACTTGCAGGGTGTGGATGTGGCGCTGGATTATGAGCGCTTCCGTGGCCGCGACTATCCCGCGCACACAGGCGACGATCTGTTTGTGCACGAAGTCCGCGAGGCGCTGGTTTTCCATGGCGATTTGGATGACAAGCAGCTGGCGCGGCTGCGCGATATCGCCGGCAAATGCCCTGTACATCGGCTGCTGGCGTATCCGACCTATTTTGTCGATCTAGCCTTGGACGAAGACTAGCCTCGCGTCAGTTACTCGATGCGATGCAGCAGCAAGACGCTCTTATCGCCGGGCCGGGCGAATTTTGCCACGACCGTCAAATCGACTGTCGTCAACTGGTCGCGCATGACAACTCCCGGCTCTTCCAATGCCAGATAGTAGTCTTCGTGCCGCGCCGCCTGTTCTGGCAAGTAGGCATTCAAGTATCTGGCGCGCCGATCGCCAGACAATACATTCGGGCAACGCACTTTCACACGCACTGCAGGCTCCACATACAAGCGCAGGCTGGCGCAATTGCTGACCGCGCCTTCGACATGCACAACAGCTCCAGCCGCAAGGTCGTTCAGGAATTCTACTAGCTCGGGAATTCCGAACCCTGCCGAGTCAGTTTCAAAGTACGCGGTGCGGTCGCCGGACGACAACTCCGCGGCAGCCGGATCGGTATAGAGCCTGTGCAAGCTAGGCGCGGCAAAAGTGACTGCCCAAAGACAAAACAGCGCCCAGGCGATCGGCAGCGGGTTACGCCGGTTTCGATTGACAGCAGCTTCGCTCAGCGCAGGAAGTGCGATGCCCGCCACCAGAAAAAAGAAAGGCATCATCGGCAAAAAATAGCGGAAAAAGCGAACACCACCCAGCAAGATCTGCGCCAACCCGAAGCCAATGCCCGCCGACAGCAGCGATAGCATAATGCGCGGCCGCAGCCGAATCGCAAACACAGAGAGCGCCAGCAAACAGACGATGAAGGGCGCGCCATGATAGACGAGCAAACCCTCCAGCATTGAACGAATGTTGGCAGCAATGCGGCTTGTATCCAGCAGCGAATCCATAGTCGCCGAGCCTAAATTGTAGAACTGGCTGAAGTAGTCGAGGCCGCGCGATGCCAGCGCCAGCACAAACGGCAGCCACAGAACCAGCATGCCCAGGTACAAACCCGCCAACACCTGCGCGCGCATCCGCATCGACCAGCGTGGCAGCAGCAACGCCAGCACCAGCGGCAGCGGCAGCAAAAAGAGCGCCGACGCCTTGATCAACAACGAAATGATAAATAGCGCCGCACAGACAGCAATGGCTGGCAGACTCGGCTCTTGACGCTCGTACAAGTGCAGCAGCGAACAAACCCACAACAGCAAAGTCGCAGACAAAAAGGTATCGGCGAGAGAAAATCGCTGGAAGAAAAAGAGCATGGGCGACAGCGACAAGAGCGCGACAGCCAGCGCGGCAGCCTGGAAGCCGCCATAGCAGCGAGCGATTGCCAATCCCGCCGCCATGCCCAGACAAGTCACGAGCAGGGCAACCGCGCGCGCGACAAACCATGCGCCCCGTTGGGCTTGGAAGGGGAGGTACAGATAAGGTTGCAAGAATTTGCCTTGCGATGCATGCTGCAAATATATGCCGCTCAGGACATCATCCGCACGATCGACCGCGATCGCTTCGTCAATGAAGAGCGGAATCGCATCCAGTTGATGCAGCCGCAGCCACAGGAACATCAACATGCTCGCTACTGCGAACAATAGAAAGCCGCCGGGCGCACCAGCAATCTTTTTGATCACCGGGAATTGCTCACTTGCGGTGTGCGCGGATCCAACCGCCGCGTATGAATTCGGAATGTTCCACCGTCACAAAGGCATCTGGCTTGATCGCGTGAATGATGCGGATGACCTGCGGCAAGTCGCGCCGATGCGCAATGATGCGCAACTCTTCGACCTCGCCGTGCGCGCCTTCGCCCATGATCTCGGTTACACCATGACCAGCTTCTCGCAGCGCCAACGCCATAGTGTGCGCTGTTTCCCGCGAGGTGATGGTAGTTATGCATTCATAGGCTTTGACAAAGCGGTTTTCCACCTGCGCGCCGACGAATCCGCCAACTGCGAAGCCCAGCACATAAGCCGCCAGCTTGGGCAAATTCTCCAGGTCGGTGATGACTTGACCAGCGGTATACGCGAAGAGCAACGATTCCAACGCCGCAAATCCAAAGCTCCACGCGCGCCGTCCTCGCGAAACCAGGATGAGCCGGACTGTGCCGATCACATTGTTGCCAACGCGCAGCAGAAAGATGAAGAGCGGGATAGCCAAAGAATCGAGGGGCATGATGGTTGCATTCGTACCTGTTCAGTGAATCCAGTGTAGCAGAAACGAACCGCGCCCCCGACACCCGCCCTACTCAGAATCGCGCGTCTATGGTCAACTGGGTAGCTGAGGTGAGCCATGTCGCAAAGCCCCAAAGCGCTGCTAGAACAATACCAGGTGCTGCCCAAGAAGAGCTTGGGCCAGCATTTTATGCACGATCCAGGCGCGCTGGCGAAGCTGGTCGCGTCAGCCGAAATCTCGGCGGCGGACACAGTGGTCGAAGTTGGTGCCGGCACGGGCGCATTGACAGAGTGGCTGGCGGCACAAGCCCAACAAGTCTATGCCATTGAACTGGATGCGCGCTTGCAACCAATCCTGGAAGACCGCTTTGACGATGCGACCAATGTCTATCTCGTCTTCGGCGACATCCTCAAGCTGGATATTGTGGCGCTGTTGGGCGCGGGCGATTATGTCGTGGTGGCGAATGTGCCCTATTACATCAGCAGCGCCATCATTTGGCATTTTATCGAGTCGCGATTGCCGCCACGCCGGCTGGTGCTGACCATGCAATACGAAGTTGCCGAGCGCATCGTGGGCGGAAAGGGCGCGCAGAATCTGCTGTCAATGGCTGCGCAGTTTTATGGACGAGCGAGCATCATCGGCAAGCTGAGCCCGGCGGTATTCGTGCCACGCCCCCATATCAACAGCGCCATCGTGCGCATCGACACGCATGTTCAGCCGCCAGTAAATGTGCCGGGAGCGGCCGCTTTCTTCCGCGTCCTGCGAGCCGGCTTCAGCCAAAAACGCAAACAACTGAAGAACTCGCTTTCCAGCGGCTTGGGCATCAAAGCGGCGGCGGCGGGGAGCTTGCTGCGCGGGGCAGATATCGATCCCCAGCGGCGCGCCGAAACCTTGTCGCTGGCTGAATGGGCGCGCCTGACGCGGGCAGTTCATGGCGATGAGCGCGCATCTTGACTTATGATGGTGCTATAGACAGGCGAGACAGAAGGACAGAGGGAGAAGACACGATGAGCGCGGAAGTAACAACATTGGGCGGTGGCTGCTTTTGGTGTATCGAGGCGATCTACAACCAGCTTTCGGGAGTCGCGTCGGCGATTTCGGGATATATGGGCGGACATGTCAAAAACCCGACCTATGAACAAGTCTGCGGCAAGCTGACCGGGCATGCCGAAGTCGTGCAAGTGACTTTTGATAACGAAGTGGTGAGTTTTCAGGACATTTTGACTATCTTTTTCACTGTGCACGACCCCACCACACCCAACCGCCAGGGTCCAGATATCGGTCCGCAGTATCGCTCCGGCATCTGGTATCACAGCGAAGCGCAGCGAAAAATCGCCGAGGCGACGATCCAGCGGCTCGATGAAGAAGGCTTGTACAACAGCAAGATCGTCACAGAAGTAAGCCCTGCCAGCACATTCTGGAGCGCAGAGGGCTATCATCAGGGCTACTTCCTCAACAATTCGCGGCAGGGTTATTGCGCCTATGTGGTCGCGCCCAAGGTAGCCAAGTTTCGCAAGCAGTACTTTGATCGCTTGAAAGCTTGAGGCGGATTTTGCCAAGTGGAAATCACCTAGGCCAACCCCACCCCAGCCCCCCATGAAGATCTGAGGATAGGACAGGTTTTTCTACCCCATCCCCGGCCCTTCCCCATATCAATAGGGAAGGGTGCCTCGTCGAGAAACCTGTGCGATTATTGCTAATCTGCAAGAAATCGAGCATCAGAATTCATCTTCTCTACATGCGCTCCCCCTCCCTGATGCTTCGGGGAGGGGGTTGGGGGGTGGGGTAGACCGTCACATGCGCGCCCTCGGAAAACTGTCCAGTCCTCAGCCATGAATAGGCAGGGGTGTAAAGCCGGATGACCGCATGGACTTTCGGCGAGTTTGCAATAGTTGCGGACAAGTCCCAGATCATTCGCTATAAGCTGCACCCTAGTTTCGCGACCTGGCTGGTTTTCTCCGCCGGCACAAAAAATATCC
>JAJDZQ010000108.1 GCA_022824565.1 Anaerolineae bacterium
TGCTCACCGAAACATTTGAGCAAGCCCGCGGCGCTTACCTCGACAAGGGCGAGACGGTCTTCGAAAGCCTCGCCCAAATCTCCGCCGCCGCTGCCTCGCAACCTATGGGCGACTGCGCCACCATCGCCGCGCATGTCGCGCACATCGACTATTACCTGCGCGTGCTAGAAGCGCGCATGTTGGGGCGCGATGTCAGCTGGGTGAACTGGGATGCAATCTGGCAGACAGTCAGCGCGGTGGACGAGGCGGACTGGGCAACCCTGCAAGCCGACCTGCGGACGAGTTATGCGCGCATCAAAGGCCACCTGGCCGGCGCGGACGAGTGGCAGGGCACGCGCGAGCTTTCCAGCCTGCTGGGCATCATCGCGCACAGCGCCTTCCACCTGGGCGAGATCCGCCAGATGATGTGCCGGCTGCGCTCGTGAAAAAAGTCGTCGTCTATCTCGAGCCCTGTCGCTTCGCTGGTTGGCCCGCCAATTATGGCATGTGGCGCTGGGGCGAAGAAATTGTGGTCGGCTTCACGGTCGGCGCGCACCGGACGGTCGAGCGGGGTCATGCGCTCGACAAGCAGCAGCCTTTCGTCAATGTGCAGGCGCGCAGCCTCGATGGCGGGCACAGCTGGCAGACCGAGCCATTCAACGGCGCGTTGCCAGGCGGACGCGGATTATCGGCGGACGAGCACCTGGCGGCGGGTCTGCGCCTGGCCGAGGTCATGGACGCGCAAACAGCGACCGTGCCGCCTGCGCCGCTGGACTTCTCGCGTGCCGAACCTGCGCTGATGCTGGCGCGCACCGGCTTGGCGCGGGGCGTTTTCTCCTTTTATTATGTCTCATGCGACCGCTGCCACAGCTGGGCTGGTCCGTTTCGCCTGCCCGACTTCGGCGAGACGGGTATCGCCGCCCGCACCGACATCATCGTGGGGGGCGCGCAGGAAGCGATGCTTTTTCTGACCGCCAACAAAGCCGATGGGCGCGAGGGGCGCATCATCTGCGTGCTCACGCGCGATGGCGGACGCAGTTTTCAGCGGCTTTCGCAAGTCGGCGCAGATTTGCATGCGCATGGCGACTTCGCGATTATGCCGAGCTCCTTGCAGCTGGCGGACGGGCGTCTGCTGTGCGCGCGGCGTTGTCGCAGCGGCGCGGATATGCGCAGCCATATCGACCTGTTCGCTTCGGATGATCTGGGCAAAAGCTGGCGCTGCATCAGTCAGCCGATCCTGTTTCAAAAGCCCGGGCACAGCGGCAATCCACCTTGTTTGCTGGCGCTGCCTGATGGCCGGCTGGCGCTGCTGTATGGCAACCGCGACAACTATGCCATCTGCGCGCGAATCAGCGAGGACGGCGGAAGCGCCTGGAGCGGCGAGATCGTGCTGCGCGGCGGCGGCGCAAACCCCGATATGGGTTATGTGCGGGCGGTCGTACTCGATGACGGGACGGTGGTCGCGGCTTACTACATCAACGAGCGTCCCGATGGCGATGGCGAGCGCTTTATCGAAGCCACGCTGTGGCAGCCGTGAGGCCCCGCGCGGCAACTGCTCGGCAACGATTGGCTTTGCCATTTGTAATAGTTTGTTAATTGTGAGACAGCTGCCCGCATGTATGCTTATAGTGCAGGTATGCCTGCCTAATTCGAAGTTACAGGAGCATTCAAAATGCGTAGATTGATCTTCCTCTTTGCCCTGCTGCTGCTGATGTGTAGCGGCGGCGTATTCGCTGATAGTCATGACGGCGACGCTATGTCGATGGCGATGCCCTATTCAGAAGGCGGAGTCGCGGCTGTGCCAGTCGGTGGCGATGCTCCGGCGCCCGCGCATCCCGGCGGCGCTTACGAGTTCGTCATCCATGCCCACGAAGGCGACACCCTGACCTTCGCCACCATGCTCGCCCAATCCAACGATGGTTTCCTCGCGCCCAACGAATATGGCATCGCCCTCTATGCCATGGGCGAGCCAGTCAGCGGCGATGTTACCGACCAGGTCTACTATTGGGATCTCGGCAGCGAGCGCAACGAGCCGATTGGCGAAGGCATGTATCAAGCGCCTCGCCAAGCCGCGCCCAACAGCGGTCCCGCCGGCGATGGCATCGTGCGCCTCGCCAGCGATCTGGACGACAACTATAGCTATCCCACTGCCGACGAGATCGTTGCTGTCACGCTCACTCCCGGCGACATGGGCGATATCACCGTGCGTATAGAAAATGTCTCCGATATGTCCATGTATCCTTCGCCCATCACGCCGGTTTTCTGGGTCGTCCAATCGTCTGAAGACATGATGATGATGGACGAGATGATGATGCACGATGATATGATGATGGACGACATGGACGACGACATGATGGACGACGACATGATGCACGACGACATGGGCGACGACATGGACGACGACATGATGGACGACGACATGATGGACGACGACATGGGCGACGACATGATGGACGACGACATGATGATGATGATGAAGCATGGCTTCCTCTTCACCACAGGCGCGCCGGATTATGGTCATGGTCTGGAGAGTCTGGCGGAAGATGGCGATCCTTCAGCGTTGGTCGCGCAGCATGGCATCGGCATGGACGATATGTAATCGGCTATTCAACACCTGGGCGGCTCTTGGGTCGCCCAGCGAATACATCCTGCAGTTTAAGGGAAAGCCCCCCTCAATCCTCCAGCCGCTGCGCCGGGAAGGGGTTGGGGAGTGGGGGTAGGTTTTGCGCAAACGCGGCTATAATCGCATTATGCCACCGTGAAAGGATCGTGCCATGACAAAAGCCGCGCAGAAACGCCGCCGAATTAACAAGAAATTCTATGAGCGCGAACTTGCCCGCCTGCAATTTGAACTGGTGAAGTGGCAATACTGGATCAAGTCGCAGCGCATGCGCGTAATCGTAACGTTTGATGGGCGCGATGCGGCTGGCAAGGGCGGCACCATCAAACGCATCATGGCGCCGCTGCCACCGCGCGACATCCGCCTGGTCGCCTTGACAAAACCATCCGACCGCGAACAAACGCAATGGTACTTCCAGCGCTATGTGGCGCACCTGCCGGCCGCTGGCGAGGTCGTGCTCTTTGATCGTAGTTGGTACAACCGCGCCACCGTCGAGCGGGTCATGGGCTTTTGCAGCGACCGCGAATATTGGGACTTCCTGCGTGATGCCCCGAACTTCGAACGGCTGCTGACCAACGATGGCATCATCATGTTGAAGTATTGGCTGTCGGTCGACTTCGATGAGCAGGAACGGCGCTTCCAGGAACGGGCGCAGGATCCGGCGCGGCGCTGGAAATTAAGCGAGATGGACCTCGAAGGACGGCGGCGCTGGGTTGCCTACTCCAAAGCCAAAGATGTCATGATTGAGCACACCGACATCCCCGAATCGCGCTGGCGGCAGATTAACTCCAACGACAAGCGGCGGCTGCGGCTGAATGTGATGCGCGATATCTTGGACGCGATTCCCTATCAGAATGTCATTCCCGAGCCGATTGACCTGCCCGAGCGCCCCGCGCAAGACGAATATCACACCCGTCCACCGCGCGACCATCATTACATGGTCAAGGATTACTACGCGGAGATGTGATGGCTAACCACTACAACCCCTCCCCCAGCCCCTCCCCGTCGGGACGGAGAGGGTGGCCAATGCCTTATGCTCCTCCCGACCCGACAGGTGGATTGATGGGGTGTGAAAAGCCCCTCCCTCATTTTGGGGGAGGGGTTTGGGGTGGGGGTCAGCCTCCCCCTGACTCGTCGGGGGGACCGAGGGGGGCGTTGATGCGCCGGTCAACCAGCCGCCCGCACTTCCTGCACGATCTCGCGCAGTTGGACGGCGAAGTTGGGGTCGGCAGCTTTGAATTCTTGCCCGCTGATGACCAGAGGCGCGCCAAAGACGACAATTTCTGCGCCCATGCGCAGGGTCTCGATGGCTTGTGGCACGCTGAGCCCGCCCACCGCCTGCACGGGGATATCGACCGCCGCCAGCACTGCAGGCAAGTCGTCCAGGGGGCTCAGCCCGGGCAGCAGGTTGCGCTCGTCGAAGCCCGTGTGCACGATGATATAGTCGACGCCCATATCTTGGGCTTGGCGGGCGCGGGCAGGTTTGTCGGCGCAGAGCATGACATCGCACATCACCTGCTTGCCATAGCGGCGCGCCATTTTGACCTGCTCGATGATGCTGGCATCGTGCGCTTGGCCCATCACCACGACCATGTCGCCGCCGGCTTTGAACATCATCTCGGCTTCCAAGCCCGCGCCATCCATGGTCTTCAGGTCGACCACGATTGGCGTAGCGGAGAATTGGCTGCGGAAGGCGCGCACAGCATGCAGCCCCTCAGCCAGCAACAGCGGCGTACCGACTTCCAGCCAGTCGACGCCAGCGGCGACCGATGCCCTCGCCAGCGCCAGCGCTTCGTCCAGGTCGATCACATCAATTGAGATTTGTATCTTGGCGTTAATAGCGGCTGCTCCTTCTGCTCGTTGCGGCGGATATGCGGTCATCATGCCGCAATTCCCCGCGATTCGACAGGGTATGCTGTGCTGGCCAGGCGAATCTCTGTGCTTTTGCGTCTCTGTGTTACACTAGGCAGCATACAGATGATGGAGCGATAACATGACGGAAGCTATCGAACAACTGCGCGAATCCAACGATGCGCTGGACGACCCGGCTGAATTGCAGCGGCGCATCGCTGACGAAGGCTACCTGTTCTTTCGCGGCTTGATGCCAGCCGATCGCCTGCGCGCCCTGCGTTATGAAATGATGAGCGCCATTCAAGAAGCTGGTTGGCTCATCGCTGGCACCAACCCCGCCGATGGCATCGCCGATATCAACATGCGCTATACCGAAGGCGACAACGAATACACGGCTGGCTATGCCCAGGTTTACAAGCTGGAGAACTTCCACCGCAGCGCCCATTGGGACGAAGTTACCAGCACAGTTGCCAAGATCCTGGGTGGCGAGGTTATGCCGCATCCGCAAAAAGTGGCGCGCATCTGGTTTCCCAAATACACCGAGCACACCACGCCCACCCATCAGGATTATGTGCACTTCCAGGGCAGCTTCAACACCTTGACCTGCTGGGCACCTGTGGGGGATTGTCCGCTGGAGCTGGGCGGGCTGGCGGTCATCCCGCGTTCGCATCGTGTGCAGCGCGTGCTGGAACATCATTTTTCGCTGGGGGCGGGCGGCTTGATCGTCGATGAAACCGAACACGACGAGATCGACCCCGTCTGGCATTCCACCGACTATGCATGTGGCGATGCCCTCTTCTTCCCCGCCTTGACCATTCACAAGGCGCTGCCCAACTACACCGAAGACCGCCTGCGCCTGTCGCTGGACAACCGCTATTTGAAAGTTGGCGAAGAGATCGCCGAGCACATGCTGCTGCCGCATGGACCCAGCAAGCTCGGCTGGGAAGAGATCTATCCGCATTGGCAGCATGACGACCTGAAATATTATTGGCACGAGGTCGACAACCAAGTGGTCGCGCGCGACCAGAGCTTCAAAGAAAAAGGCTGGGCAGAGGCGCTCTCCCGCGCCCGCCACGGCGATGAAGCGGCTATCTATAGCCTGGTGCGCACAATCAAGAACGACCCGGCCAGCCCGCATGACGATGCCCGCGCTGTGCTGGCCGAGCTGGGTGTGGCGGTGTAGGATTTGCGCGAAACATAGAAGGGATATCTGCGTATAGAGGTAAGAATAGTATACAAATTACAGGAGCATAATATGATCTTGCCAGCAGTTGTAGCATTAGCCAGCCTCATTAAGCCGATACTGTTTGGCGCGGTATCAGGCGCAGCAATTTCGGGCGCAGCAGACACGATAGGCAGTACATTTAGCGATTATCACGAACATGGTGAAATAACCGTGCAGATGGTCGCGGAAAATCTGGGTGAAGCAGCGCCCGCCGCAATGCAAGGAGCTGTTGCCGGCGCGGCGTTTTCCGGCGTACTGCACTTGGCAGCTCCGTTGGTTCAAACGGCAGGCTCAGTGGTCGCAAGCGAAGGCTCGCGCATTGCTCCTGGCGCTGTCGATGACATTGCTCGTATCGCCAGTACGGCTGGTGACGATATTGGACGCTTTGCCCGCAATACTGCTGATGATTTTGGCAATACGCTTGGGCGCGTGGGAGATGATATTGGCAAGGGTATCAACAAGGTAACAACCAGCGTTGGCTCGACATTCAACTACATGCGCAACTTTGCCAACGCACGCATTTTCGACCGGTTGCCAATTACTCTCCCCAAGCAAGGCTATGTCTATGTTATTGATGATGCGGCCGCGGGATCTACCAAAATCGGCATATCCGGTAATTTGCCGCAACGTATCAAGCAGTTGGAAAGTACAGTCGGCAGGGAATTGAATTATGTTTGCATAATTTCCACCACAACTGCGCGCGCTCTGGAAAAGACGCTGCACGAGACATTCGCCGCACAACGCATACCTGCGCAGCGGATGCCTAATGTTGTCGGTCGCACCGAATGGTTCAACCTGAATCCCGCGCAAATCCAACAGGCTTGCAGCTATTGAGTGATTGAGGCTCACAATTGTCCACCGAATATCGGCAACTCTCCGATGTGCGCAAGACCCTGCGCGTGGATTGGTATCGTTGTCCCACCAAGCCGGGCCTCTTGCGCGAATGTTCACGACGCAGCGATGCCCAAGCCTGGCTGCAAGCGGGCGGGCATTTTTTGCTCTTTGTGCTCACTGGCAGCGTAGTTCTCGCCTGTTGGCTGGGCGCGCTGTGGCTGCCTTTCTTGCTGGCGCTCTTCGCCCATGGCACAGTCGCCAGCTTCTTCATCGGCACCGCCCCGCACGAGCTCGGGCATGGCACAGTCTTCAAGACCAAACGTTGGAACAAGGTCTTTCTGTATCTGTTCAGCTTGATTGGCTGGTGGGATCCGTTCGACTATGCCAGCAGCCACACCTATCACCATCGCTATACCTTGCATCCAGAAGGCGACCGCGAAAATCTGCTGCCGCTCGAGCCATCGCTGGCTTCGTTTTTTGTGCTGCAGCTTTTCACTGTCAACCTGCTGACGCAGCGCGGACGCACCTTTGGCAAAGGCGGCTTGCTTTCTACCATCATGGTGACGGCGTTGGGAGCGGTCGGGCTGGTGGGCAGCGATGAGATACCCATCAACGAATGGATCAAGGCGCTGCATCGCGATCAGCCAGATCAACATCGGCGGTCAATCTGGTGGTCGCGCCTGCTGCTGGCATTTCATGGCGGCGTCTTGGCGATTGCGCTGCAGACAGGCTGGTGGGTGCTGCCACTCATCTTGACCGTGCCATCGTTCATCGCCAACTGGCTGTCCTACTTTGTGGGTCTGACGCAACATTGTGGCCTGCGCGACCACAGCCGCGACTTCCGCAAAAATACGCGCTCGGTCAAGCTGAATCCGCTGGCATCGTTTTTATACTGGCGCATGAATTGGCATATCGAGCATCACATGTACGCCGGCGTGCCTTGCTACAACCTGGCGCGCCTGCACAATGAAATCAAAGACGATATGCCCCGGCCGCGCACACTGGTCGAAGCCTGGCAAGAGATGCGCATGATCTGGCAACGGCAAAAAACCGACCCCGACTATCAATATGACACGCCCCTGCCGCCCACAGCCAATCCCGAACCCCCGCTGGAAGATACCGTGCGCGCCGCCACCGACCTGGAAAGCTCCATCGGCGAGCTGGCGCCGGCCGGCTTGCAGGAATAGTGCGTAGGCAACCCCAGCCGCAGCCCCTAGCGAGAGCAAACCCCA
>JAJDZQ010000027.1 GCA_022824565.1 Anaerolineae bacterium
TGCGGCATGGTCATATCAGCCGGGATTTCACCCTCGAATTCGGCTTCAAAAATGAAGCCGTCGCCGGAAAGAGGCGTCAAGGGTTCCGTATCATCCAGCCAGTCTGACCATTCGTCCTGCGAGTCGTCTTCGCCCTTCGCATCTTCTTCGCCGGTGTAGTGCTCAATGAACTCGGACGTGGGCTCGCTGTGCCCCTTGGCCAGCTGCTCCAGCCACTCGATCAACTCTTCCTGCGACATAGAGTCGAAGTCGGGCAATTCAGGGTCTTCAAACATCGGGCATGTCTTTCATGCTGCGGGAGAATCGCTCGTATGTGAAAAGGAATCAGATTATAGCGTCGAATCGCGGTTGGGGCGATGAGAATCGGGCGAATCCGCATCGCCAGCCGGGTCCTCGAAATCGAGCCAGGCGGGGCCGTCTTTGGCGGCTGAATCCAAGCCCAGGCCAACATCATCGAACAGGTCGCCGCCGGCATCCAGGCTCCCGCCGTCGGCCCCGCTCTCGAAGTCGAAGTCGTCATCGTCGATGCCCAATTCAGCAAATTCCACGCCCGCCGCGCTTTCGTCGAGCGAGATGGCGATGGTCTTTTCGGTCGGCGATTCCAAATCGAAATAATCGTCCCAATCCAGCCCCACGAAGCTCAGCTTTTGCGTGTCTTCGTCCAGGTTGATGACATCCATCTTGTCGGTGGGCGTATTGAAGTTGAAATAGTCGTCGAAGGTCAGGTCATCCAAATCGAGCGCCTGAAAGTCTTCATCCAGGCTGAGGGCGGCGACGCCGGCGACTACGCCGCCTTCGGTCGCGTCGGATTGCAAGTTCAAGAGCCAGGCCGGCTGCTTGCTGAAGCGGAAGTAGGGCGTTTCGCGGCTTTCGGCCGGGTCAACCGCTTTCATCTGGCCGGTTTCTTCTTCCACCAGGTCGCTGACCCAGCCGAATTCCTTGCCCGGCGCCGCCATCGGCCGCGCGTATTCATTGGGATCGTCGGTCGAGGCGTCGTTTTCGCGATCCAGCCCGGGCACCACCGCATTCATCCAGTCGGGCGAGCCGTCGCCGCCGCCTTCTTCGACAAAATCGGCCAGCTGATCAGCATCGTCCAAACCCCAGGCGCGCGCCTGCTCGGCAGAATCGCCGCCAGCCTGAGCCAGCGCCAGCCCAGCATCACTCGGCTCGTCCGCGTCCGCCGCGCTTGCCGAGAAGACGCCCAGGTCATCGCTCAACTCGTTGGGGTCGTCGCTCAGCCAGTCGACGTAGGGGTCGTCGTCATCGTCATCATCGCCGAGTTCCGACTGCCAACTGTCGATCAAGTCGGCATTGACCTGGTTTGGATCCGCCTCGGCGGCGTCCGTCTCCAGCCACGAGGTCGACGGCGGCGCATGCAGCAGCTCGTCGTCCAGGTCGAGGGCGCTCTCGTCGGCCTCCGACTCCGTCTCGACATTCAGCCAGTCTTCAATATCGCTGGCCTGGATCGGTTCGGTATCGGAGGCGCGGTTGAGCAGGTTCTGCAGCTGCTCGTCATCGCCAAACAGATCAAACTCGCCGGACTCGTCCTGGTCCATCCGCTCGCGCATGGCGGCCGAGAGCCAGGGCGCGCCCGCGCTTTCACCCCCGGCGCCATCTTTGACCCACTCGCGCTCGAAGTCGTCCAGGTATTCCAGCGATTCGTCCGCGGCCTCCGGCGTCCGGCTGCCCGGCTGAATATCCACCATCCAGTCGTCATCGTCATCGCCGTCGTCCAGGGCTGCCAACAAGCCGGCCAATTCGCTGTCAAGCGACTCGCTTGATTCGGAGCCGGCCTCTTGGTCGTCATCGTCGCCCGCGCTCATCTGCGCCATAAAGGTCTCGAGTTCCTCGCCATCTTTGTGTTCATCGTCAGAGGCGACTGGCGCCGCGGGGTCAAGATAGCCGCGATCTTCCATTTCGTTCAGCATCTGCTCCAGTTCGGCATCCGGCTCGGCCTCACTGGTCTCCGCCACTGCTTCGCCGATCACCAATTCGCTGAAAAGCTGCTCAACCTGCTCGTCAGAGAGCAAGTCGTCGAGATCGGCAGTGACGCTTTCAGCGGCCGCTTCCGCCTCGCCGTCGATGCCCAATATCGCGTCCAGGCTGCCGGTGTCTTCGTCGACGCCATCCAACCACTCGGGATCGACGATAGCCCGCTGCGGCTGCGCCAGGCCGCTGATGTCGAGTTCCTCCGTCAACAGCAGGTTCTCCGGCGGCGTCTCGCCCAGTGCGAGTTCATGCGCCAGGTAGGGATCCAAGTCTTCAATGCGCTGCAGGTAAATTTGCGCGTCCGCCGGCCGCTGCTCCGCCAGCCACAATTCGGTCATGATGCGATTGGCGTCAATGGCGTAGGGCAGTTTCTCGAGGATATCGAGGGCGGCCTCGGCGGCGTCCATGCGCTGGCCGTCCAGCCAGAGCGTCCGCGCGCGCAGCAGCTGCAAGTCGATTCGCTCGGGATTGCGCCCCAGAGCCTGATCCAGCGTAGCCAGGGCCTCGGTCAGCAGATTGCCGCGAATATGCTGCTGCGCCAAGGCGCCCGCGGTCAACTGCAGGCGGTCGATTTCTTCGCCCCGATGCCGGCGATAAAGCGCGCGAATCAGGCTGATGGTTTCCGTGTCATTCGGCGCTTGATCCAGCGCGCGCTCGGCGTGCCAAATCGCCCGCTCGTGGGCTTCCAGGCGCTGATAAGACTGAGCCAGCAGCGAATGCGTCTCGAAGTCTTGCGGCCTGGCGCCCAGCAGGCGGCACAGCACATCAGCCGCTTCCGCCCAGCGCTCAGCCGCAAAGAGGGCGCGGGCCAACTGCTGATAAGCGCGCAGATTCTTGGGATATAACTTGAGAATATGGCGCGCATGCGCGATGACTTCGTCGTGTTTGTGCTGCGCCGACAGCCGGGACAAGTTGTCCTGGTAGGCGCTCAGGCTGATTTCCGCCATGATGATCCAGTTTGCTTGGCTCTGTGGGCAAATTAGCAAGCATTATAGCATAGTTGCGCCGACCGCATTCGTGTCCGGGCGGCTTGAATTCCGATGCTCCCGGCGCTCAGCGGTAGTCAGCGATCCCGTCCTCGAATTCGGCCATGTCATCAGCGCGCAAGGCATAGAGCGCCTGGATCAGCGCGCAGTTGCCGCAATAGAAGCGCGCCAGCAGGAAATCCGCCAGGTCGCGGGCAGGAGGCGCGCATGGCGAAAGCTCAGGTCGGGCAGATGCCGCGCGATCAGTTTTCGGTAGGGGCGGCGGCGGCTTCGGACATGCCCGCATTGTAATCCATGGCCACCTGTTCTTTGGCCTTATCACTGTCTACAATATGCTCCCAGATATGCTTGGCGTCAACCAGCGTGACAATGGCGTCCAAATGGAGTTTCCCTTGCATGTCATCATCGACGTAAAAGGTCTGCGCGACGGGACCGGGATCGGCCATGCCGGTGGTTTCGATCATGATGTAATCGAACTTGTCGCGGCGTTTCATCAGATGGCGGAGGATGCGGATCAAATCCCCGCGCACGGTGCAACAGAGGCAGCCCTTGTTCATCTCGAAGATCTCTTCTTCCGCGCCAATGACCAGATCGTTGTCAATGCCGACCTCGCCAAATTCATTCTCGATCACCGCGATTTTCTTGCCGTGATTTTCGGTCAGGATGCGATTGAGCAGTGCGGCCTTGCCCGAGCCCAGAAAGCCGGTCAGCACCGTAACGGGAACTCGCGATTCAGCGGTATTCAACATGGTTATTCCTCCTCTCTTGAACTGTCGTTTTACTAAAAGGTAAGATCAAGAAGGTAATGCAAAGATCGCCACGAACATACTCAAGTCACCACTTGGCTCACACAAATCATGAATCCCCAAACAGTGTGCGTAGGGGCGAGCCGATGGCTCGCCGCTACAAGGCTTGTCCGGTAATGGGTCACGTTGATGCGCTCTTTCTACCCCACCCACGTCCGCCAGTGTCTACGCGGCGCGGCCCCCTCCCCGAAGCATCAGAGAGGGGGAGCCTAGTTGGGCGGACATCGCAAAAATCAGCAGCAGCGCTCGATCATCAGCGCGCTCTAAGCCAGCCCTGACATAGAGCCTTGCCCGCTTAACAACCATGACCTAGGCTAGGAAGCACTGTCGACCGACCAGACTCGAGAACAGGAATATCCTGATGGCTGACTCCGCCAAGCCGACTATCCTCTTCACCAACGACGATGGCATCCGTTCGCCCGGCTTATGGGCGGCTGTAGCAGCCTTTCGCGGCGTCGGACGCCTGCTGGTGACCGCCCCGCGCGAGCAGCAGTCGGGCATGGGGCGCAGCATGCCGCATTACAGCGAGGGGCGGATACACCCATACACGCCGCCCGGCGACTTTGGCGATTGCCTCGCCTACGCAGTCGATGGCACGCCGGCGCAAGCGGTGCAGCATGCCGTGCTCGAGCTGGCGGAGCGGCAACACCCGGCGCTGCTGGTCAGTGGCATCAATTACGGCGAAAATACGGGCAACGGCGTCACGATTTCTGGCACAGTCGGCGCGGCTCTCGAAGGCGCGAGTCTGGGCATTCGCTCTATCGCCGTTAGCTTGCAGACGACCACCGACTTGCATTTGTCGCACAGCGAAGATGTCGACTTTCGCCCCGCCGCGACCTGGACTCGGCATTTTGGCGACTGGCTGATCTCCCATGCGCTGCCCGATGATGTCGATGTGCTGAAGATTGATGTGCCCTGGAGCGCGACCGAAACGACCGACTGGCGGCTGACGCGGCTGTCACGGCGGCGGGTGTATTTTCCTACCCGCCCAGAAAGGCTGACCTTGAGCGACCCCGCCAAGCTGGGTTATCGCTACCATGCCGACCCCGACCTCGCCGAACCCGACAGCGATGTATATGCGCTGCTGCACGATGGCCTGATTTCGGTCACGCCCATCAGCCTGGACCTGACATCGCGCACCGACATGTTTCGCTTGCGGCAGATTTTGCTGGGCAGTCAGGCATACGGAGCCTAGCTCGGCCTCATAATTGCGCCAGCGCCGCCGAGACTTCGCGCTGCCAGCTGCCCGCGATGACTTCGCCATGCTCATTCAGTCCGCCGCTGGACCCGTCGCCGCTGAGCTGGGGCCGCTTGCCCAGCGGGAAGCCGCTTTTGGCTGTGGCATCTTGTCCGCCGTTGATGAAATGCAGCGCCACGCCAGCCCGTTCTGCATCGGTCGTATTCGCCAATGTGCAATGCGCCACGCCATAAGCGAAGAAAGCCACGCCACCGGCTGGCAGCTCGATCGCCAGCGCTGCGTCTTCGGGCGGATAACAGCGGATATGATGGTCGCTGTAGGGATCGCGGCTGTGTGGATAGACAGTGCGGAAGCTGCCGGGGATGACATGAATGGTGCCGTTGGCTACAGTCGCGGCGTGCACAGCCGTCCACATCGCGGTGCCAGCCAGCGGATCGGCAATCTGGAAATAGGCGTTGTCCTGATGCCAGTTGGTGCCGCTGCCCTGTTTGCCGGGCTTGAGGAAAACTTGATCGAGGTGCAGCACGACCGGATCGCCAATCAACTGCTGGACGGCGACGATAGCTTTTTCTGCGAAAGGCATGGCGCGGAAGAGCGAACTGTGCGGGAACATGGGGCAAAGCTGCAAATTAACCTGGTCGTGGGAGGGCGTCTTGCCATCGCCGGCAGTAGCGACATTGCGCAGCAGCCCGCGCCTCTTCAAGACATCCAGCTCGGCGCGCATGGCGGCCACTTCGCGCTCGCTCCAAAAGTTGTCAACCGCCAGCCAGCCCTCGCTGCGGAATTGCTCGATTTGAGGTTGTGAGAACATGGTCGGCCTCCTGTTTCGTTTTCGCAGGGGTACAGAAGTATCTCCGAAAAAGTAAATCAACATCTGAGCAACGCCGCTCAAACTCCCAACATGTAGGGGCGATACTTGTATCGCCCACAACGTCGCCATTGACCATGTGGGCGACTCAAGAGTCGCCCCTACGACGTTCCTTCCTGCTGATTCGTTCCAGCGCTTCTTGGGCGAGGCGGCGCACGCCAGTGTTGGCATCTTTCAGGGCATTGGTCAATGCGGGGACAGCGCGCGGATTGCCGATCCTGCCCAGCGCTTTGCAGGCCGCCCGTTTGACTGCGTTGCTGTCATCGAATAGCGCGACTGTCAGCCCGGGCACAGCCGGATAGCCAATTTTGATCAGCGCGCCAGTTGCGCCCGCTCGCAAGAACATATCGTCACCGCGCAGCGCTTCCAGCAGGGCGGGCACAGCGGCTTCTGCTTCGTCGCCGATCTGCCCCAGCGCCTTGGCTGTCAGATAGCGCGTGCCAGGGTCGGCTGTGCGCAGCAATTCGACCAAGCGCGGCACGGCGGGAGCATAGCGCTGCTCGCCCAGGTAGACGACCGCCTCGGCGAGCGATTGGGAATCAGCGCCACTTTGCAGCGCCAGCCAAGCCGCATCGACAGCGTGAAAATCGCTCACCAGCCGATGCCTGTCGTTGCGGAAGGGTCGGCAGGCTGGTTCAAATAGCGGATCTCGAAGTGCAGGTGCGGTCCCGAAGAATTGCCCGTGCTGCCTACAAAGCCGATGACTTGTCCCACCACCACAGTCTGTCCACAGCCGACATTGCGGCTGCTCATGTGGCCATAGAGAGTCGAATATGGACCGTGGCCGATGACGACGGTATTGCCATAGCCCCAGTTGTTCCAGCCGGCATACAGCACAGGCCCGCTGTTGGCGGCATAGATGGGTGTGCCGGTCGCAGCAGCGATATCAATGCCGCTGTGCCCGGCATAAAATCCACGCACGAAGGTGCCGTTGGGCAGCGGATTGGACCAGTAGGCTCCACCGCCACTGCGCGCGCCGCAGCTGAACGGGCTGCTGGGGTCGAAGGCAACGACATTGCCGGCGCTGTCTTGCTGCACCGGCGCATTCCAGGTGATGACCGCGCCCTCGCCGCCGGGGATGAAGAGAAAGGTATTGCTGGGCGCCAGAAAATCGGGCGTGACGGCGGCCAGGTCATTGGCTGGCGCTTCGATGATGGCATAAGGATCGTCGATGCCATATTGCTCGGCGATGTCGGCTATGTCCAAACCCTGGGTGCGCAAGACTGTGTGGCAGGCGCCATCGGCCGGCGGGATATTGACCACATCGCCCGGCCGCAGCCACTGTGCCAGCCGGTGATCGTTGCACCAGGCGATTGTCTCGCTGGTCAAGCCATAACGCCCGGCGATAGCAGCGATCGTATCGCCCTGCCGCGCGACATACACGGTCATCTTCGTGCGCGAGCGGTTGGGGATGATGGTGAAGGGCTCATAGCGCAAGCTGTCAGCGCGCATCAGCAACGAGTCGACCTGTTGTAATGGCGGCGTGGCCAGCAAGGCGGTGATTTGCTGCGCGCTGATCGTCGGCAAGGCAGCTTCGGGCGCTCCCGCGGGGACATCGCTGGCTGAGGCGGCGCTGCGCGTGGCTGGCAGCAGACTGGCGGTGGGCGCGGCAACCTCGACTGTTTGGGCGGGCGCGGCAGGTTCGGCAGAAGGCGGCGCAGTGATCACCATAAAGACCGCGGCGATCGTCAGTGCGAAAGAAGCAAACAAACAAAGGCAGCCGCAGCCACGACGCCAGCGCGGCAGCGATCCTGCGCGGGCGTAGGGAGATACGCGCGCGGGACCAGCGACGGTAGAAGATCGTCTGCGCATGATGCGCTTACTCTAACACAGGCGAAAGCCAGGATACAGCCAGCGCTCGCGAGCAATCGGGCAATCGCATTAGAACAGAAACTCGCTATGACAGAGCCACAGCAAACAAAACCCAACACAGAGATCAAAGTGAGAAAAGAGCGCACAGAGCAATGCGTTCAGCCTTGCTTTGAGTGACGAAACGGTCGTTCTCAATGTTACAAAGCAGCCGGTTTCTTCCGCCTTCGCAATCCAGACTCTGTGCTCTCTGTGTCAAAAAATGCACAATACTTCATTGGTTTCACAGCGGCACAGTGATAAACCCTTGCGTTTGCTTCTGTGGTAACATAGCCGCAGCGCCAGCCTGCCAACAGCGAATTCAGCGAGAATCTGTCATGATCAAAACCAGCTATTTTGAAGACTACGAAATTGGTTTGTCGCGCCAGACTTTCGGGCGCACCATCACCGAAGCCGATATTGTCTTGCATGCCGGGCAGACGGGCGATTTCTTCCCGCATCATATGGACGCCGAGTGGGTCAAGACGCAGGAGTTCAAGCAGCGCATCGCACATGGCACATTGATATTGTGCGTGGCCATCGGCATGACCGCCAACGAGATCAATCCGGTCGCTTTTTCTTATGGCTATGACCGTGTTCGCTTCATCCGTCCTGTTTACATCGGCGATACCATCACGGTCACCGCTACCATCAGTGAAAAGCGCGATTATGCCAAACGTCCCGATCACGGCTATGTCATCGAACAAGTCGAAGTGCACAATCAGCAGGGCAAGATCGTGCTCGCCTGCCAGCACCTGTATCTCGTGCAGCGGCGAGAAGTTGCCTAGGCGGCCATTCGCCGACACAGTGACCGCCAGTTGTGTAGCCTTCGCTATGGTACAAGCCCACAATAATCAGCAACCCAGCCAGGATGGTGTCCCATGTCCAGCTTCACGTTTCGTCAAACAGCCACCTTGCCCAGCCAGCCGCGCCCCATCGTCAGCATCGGCATGGGCGGCATCGTGCACGATGCGCATTACCCCGCCTATCAGATCGCTGGCTTTTCTGTGGTGGGCGGTTTTGATATCGACCAGCAGCGCGCGCGCATGATGGCTGACAAGTTCGGTGTGCCGCGCCTTTACGATTCACTTGCCGAAGCCATCAACGCTGCGCCCGCAGACGCCGTCTTTGATGTGGCTGTGCCGGGCAGCGCCATCGCCGAAATCCTCGCACAGATTCCAGCCGGGCGCGCCGTGCTCATCCAAAAGCCCATGGGCGATGACCTGGCTCAAGCGCGAGAGATCTTGAAAATCTGCCGCAACCGCGAGCTGGTCGCAGCCATCAATTTTCAATTGCGCTTTGCCCCTTTCATCATCGCCGCTCGTGACATGATCGAGCAGGGTTTACTCGGCGAATTGTGCGATATGGAAGTGCGTATTCAGACTGACACGCCCTGGCATCTGTGGCAATTTCTTTTCCCCTTGCCGCGCGTGGAGATTCTCTATCACAGTATCCATTATGTCGATCTGGTTCGTTCATTTTGTGGCACGCCCGCAAGCGTCTATGCCAAGACAATCAGCCATCCGTCCGCGCCAGAGCTGCGTGGTGGCTCGCGCTCCATGATCATTATGGATTATGGCGAAAACCCGCGCGTCAATGTGATGACCAATCACAGCCATGCCTTTGGCGCGCAGAAGCAGCAGTCTTATGTCAAGTTCGAGGGCAGCCGCGGCGCCATCCAGATCCGCGCCGGGCTGAATATGAATTATCCACATGGCGTGCCCGACCGCTTCGAATATGTGCTGCTGGATGATGATGATGAGCCGACCTGGCAGACTCTGGATATCAGCGGATCGTGGTTTCCCGAAGCCTTCATTGGCACAATGGCCAGCTTGATGCGCTATGCGGACGGCGAGTCGCAAAGCCTGCCGACTTCGGTGGAAGATGCCATTGAAACGATGACGACCGTAGAAGCGGCCTACGAGTCGAGCGCAGCCAGTGGCACCGCCATCCCCGCGCCATGAGATAGCGCGATTTTGCGATTGATTGCGAAACGCGCTATATTTGTAACATGTGCCGCTGGCAGAGGAATCTGTGCATGGAAAATTCGATTCTAAATCCTGATACTGTCGTGTTCATTATCTCACTCCTCGTCTTGTACTGGCGTTTGGACACGCGGAGCGAAGCGAGAGTTTCGGCGCTGCGCGATGAGCTCAAGCGCGATAACCAAGTGCTGCGCGATGATCTAATGGACGAAATCCGCGCCCTGCATGCTCGCATTGACCGGCTCGAAGAACGATTGGCCACAGAATGCGCCAGGATCGAGACAACGTTGCGCGATGAAATCAAGAGCCTTGAAGCGACCCTGCGCGACGAAATCAAGAGCCTTGACACAACGATGCGCGACGAAAACAAGAGCCTTGAAGCGACCCTGCGTGAAGAAATTAAGAGCCTTGGCACAACGATGCGTGACGAAAACAAGAGTCTTGAAGCGACCCTGCGTGAAGAAATTAAGAGCCTTGGCACAACAATGCGTGACGAAAATAAGAGCCTTGAAGCGACCCTGCGCGACGAAATTAAGAACGAATCGGAAACGTTACACAATCGCATCGACAGCCTGGAATCGAGCTTGCGCAGTGACATCCAGTTTGTCGAGAACAAGGTCGACCGCGCCAACCAACGTCTGGCTCGCCTAGAAGGCATGCTCAGCCTGCGCGAAGCCGATGTAGAATTGGAGCGCGAAGCCTGATCCCGCGGCTATCTACAAGTCCAGCCCATAGAAGGCATTCGCGGTTTTGCCCAGCACAGCATCTCTCTCTGCGCTGGTCAAATCGGCCAGGCATTTATTGGTCTCCGTCCAGACTTTGACATAATCGCCAGCCAGCACGGCCACGGGCCAATCGCTGCCAAACATCAGCCGGTGCGGTCCAAACTGCTCGATGGCATAGTCGACCAGCGGCTTGATATCTTCATAAGTCCAATTCTCAAAGTCGGGCGTTACGGTATTCAAGCCCGAGACTTTGGCATAGACATTGGGGCATTCTGCGGCGGCGGCAAGTTGAGCCCGCCATGCCTTGCGGTCGCTTTCATCCAGCGGCGGCTTTGCCAGATGATCGATAACCATCATCAACTCGGGCACTTTCTCCGCCAGCGTCGGCACATGCTCGAGGTGGTTGGGGAAGACCGCCACCACATCAAAAGTCAGGTCGCGCTCTGCCAACAGCTCCAGGCCCTCGATGACCTGCTTCTGCAAAACCCAATCAGGATTGCTTTCTTCGTGAATCAAGTGGCGGATGCCTTTGAAGGTAGGATTCTGCGTATAGTTATCCAGCTTTTTGTCCGCTTCTGCTGGGTCGTGCAAAGGCACCCAGCCGACCACGCCGGCCACCCAGTCGTGCTGCTCGGCGATCGCCAGCATGGAGTCGGTATCGGCATACGAGTCCATAGCTTGCACGATGACTGTTTTATCGACGCCGGCGGCTTTCAACTGCGGTGTCAGCTCGGCCGGGGTGTACGTGCGATAGATGGGTCCATATGCTGGCACCAGCCAGGGATAGGCAACTTCGTCCAGATTCCAAAAGTGTTGATGCGAATCGACTTTGTACATGAGGATCTCCCGCGCAAGCAAGCCAATTTAGCCTGCCCACGATTGTAACACAAGGCTGTGGACAGTGCAGACGCGCGCCGCGATCTTGCCCCCACCCCCAAAATCTGAGGATAGGACATTTTTTGTTAGCCCACAAAATCACCACGCCCAATGTCACGGGCCTTTGACAGAAGCCGCTTGGCTGTCTATAGTCTTTGTAACGGTTTCGCGCCGACAACGGGGAAAAGCAGGTGACCATGCGACCACTCGACGGTTTGTTGGTATTGGACTTCAGTATATTTTTGTCAGGTCCGTCGGCTGCGCTGCGCCTGGCGGATATGGGTGCCCGAGTCATCAAGGTGGAACGACCGGACGGCGGCGACCTGTGTCGCCAACTGTATATCTCCGAACTGGAACTTGATGGCGAAAGCACGCTCTTCCATTCCATCAATCGCAACAAAGAGAGCTTCGCCGCCAACTTGAAAGATGCCGTCGATTTATCGCGCGTCAAAGAATTGCTTGCGCAGGCTGATGTGCTTGTGCAGAACTTCCGACCCGGCGTGATGACGCGACTGGGCTTGGATTACGAAGCGGTGCGCGAAATCAACCCCCGCATCGTCTATGGCGAGATTACCGGCTATGGACACGCGGGACCCTGGGTCTATAAGCCCGGACAAGACCTGCTGCTGCAATCTATTTCGGGATTGGTCTGGCTGAATGGCGATGCCGACCGTCCGCCCACGCCTTTTGGATTGGCCGTGGTTGATCTCTTCACAGGCGCGCACCTGGTGCAGGGCATCCTGGCTTGCCTGGTGCGGCGCGGCTTGACTGGCGAAGGTGGCCTGGTGCAGGTCAGCCTGCTGGAATCGATCCTGGACTTTCAATTTGAAGTGCTGACCACCCACTTAAACGATGGTGGCAAGTTGCCGCAGCGCAGCGCGATCAACAACGCGCATGCCTATCTGTCCGCGCCTTATGGCATCTATACAACAGCCGACGGCTACCTGGCGCTGGCCATGGGCAGCATCCCCGTGCTGGGCGACCTGCTGGATTGTCCGCCACTGCTGGCATATACCGACAGCGCTACCTGGTTCAGCCGGCGCGACGAGATTAAATCCATCCTGGTCGAGCATCTGAAAACCCAGCCCACCCGCCATTGGCTGGATATCCTGGAACCGCGCGATATCTGGTGCGCCGATGTGCTCAGCTGGGAGCGGTTGCTGCAGCACGAGGGCTTCAAGGTGATCGACATGGTGCAAGAAGTGGCGCGTGACGAAAATGTCAGGCTCGATACCTTGCGCTGCCCCATCCGTATCGATGGCGAGATCCTCAAAAGCCGCAAAGGAGCGCCACGCATCGGCGAAGATACCCAACGTATCCTGTCTGAATTCGCTATCAACTAGGGAGGAACCCATGCCCGAAAATACACCGGTCGAAATGCACAAAGACCTGCCCTTGTTCAATACCGAAACCTGGCTGTACGAGGACTTTGAGATCGGCGCGAAAATCAAGAGCATCCGCCGCACCTTGTCCGAAGGCGAGTGCATGATTTTCAACGCGATTGTGCTGGATATGCACCCCTATGTCGCCGATGAGATTTTCTCGCGGGACGAAGGCATTTTTGACAAGCGGCTTGTGGCTGGCTCGATGGTCTTCAGCATCGGGCTGGGCTTGATGGCGCATAACAATGTGCACACCTTCAGTTATGGATATGACAAGCTGCGCTTCATCAAGCCAGTCTTCATTGGCGATACCATCTACACCGTGCGCACACAGCTAAGCAAGCAGCCCAAGTATGCCGAGATGGGCTTGGTCACCGTGAGTTATGAAGTTTATAAGAACGAAGGCGTGCTGGCGCTGTACTGTGAGCATTTGCAAACAGTCAAATATCGCCACCCGCAGAACTTTGCGAAAGCGTAGACACAGAGAACCTAGAGCGCACAGGGATTATGACCAGCCAACAAGGAGGAGCGACATCATGCAGCGATTTGGACAAGTCATCGGCATCCGCGCCGAACACGCCGAAGAATATATTCGTCTGCACGCGGATGTGTGGCCCGGCGTTTTGAAAAAGATCGCCGAGTGCAATATCCGCAACTATTCAATTTATCGCTATGGCGACCTGCTCTTCGCCTACATGGAATACCATGGCGATGATTTCGAAGCGGATATGGCCGCCATGGCCGCCGACGAAACCACCCAAAAATGGTGGGATCTTTGCATGCCCATGCAAAAACCGGTCGATGACCGCGCCGAGGGCGAATGGTGGAAGACCATCGACGAGGTCTTTCATGTAGATTAGGCTTGCGGTCTACCCCCCTTAGTCCCCCCGAAAAGTCAGGGGGAGGCAAAACACGCGCGGATGCTGTAATGAATGCTTCTGTGCTGCTAGGCCTCTGTGGCAATTTGCGCATTTCGATGCTGGAACTACATCTGTATCGACAGGTTGCCAGCGGCGAACTTGCGGACAAGCCCTACAAAATCGCGACTGTCGCGTCGTCAATGAAGTCCCAGTCCCACTCGATGCCTGTGCCAGCCCCTGTCGGTGGATGGGCATAGCCTTCGTCATCAATGCGCAGCGGGTTCAATATGCCCAGCTTCAGCAGCGAACTGGGCACCAGCGCCTCGAAGAACTCGCAGTTGGCGATGGCGCAGACGCAATGCAGATTGACGATTTCCAGCGCGGGATAGATGGCGGTGTGGACCTCGCAGCGCATGCCGAAAGCCTCGGCCAAGTGCGCCGTTTTCATCACCGCGGTGATGCCGCCTTTCCAAGACACATCGCTGCGCACGATATCGACCACCCCGCTGGCGATGCACTCGGCTGTTGAATAGTGCGAGCCCGCCAGCACCTCTGTGCCACAGATTGGAATGTCCAGGTCGCGCGTCAGCTTGCGCAAGCTGTGAAAGTCGACATCGTAGAGCGGCTCTTCGAACCAATAATAATCCAGCTTTTCCAGTTCGCGCCCCATGCGCAGCGCCTCTTCGTAATAGCTATGCGCGGTGACGGGGTCTGCCATCAGTTTGAAGCGCGCATCGTCGCCGACTGCCTCGCGGCACAGACGATAGGCCGCCAGCGCTTCGTGATAATCGCTGGGCGGATGCAGCTTGTAGCCATGGAAGCCCTGCGCTTTGAAGCGGGCGGCCTGGTCGGCGTAATCTTGTGGCGTATCCAGGAACATGGAACTGACATAGGTGGGCGCTTTTTCGCGGTATTGCCCCAGCAGTTGAAACAGCGGCATATTCGCCAGCTTGCCAGCGATATCCCACAGGGCGATGTCAAAGGGTCCATAAGCATAGACAGGCGTGTGATGCCAGACGCGGTCATAACGCCGGAAGTCGTGCCAATGCTGTTCGCGAGCGAGCGGGTCTTTTCCCAAGAAGAAGGGCTTCAAAGACTGGCAGCCACATTGCCCGCCATTTCTGCGCCCATGCCAGCAAAGCCCATGCTGACGCCGTCAATGCCCGCATCGGTCTTCAACTTGATGATCAAAAAATGCAGGTCAGACTTTTGGGTGTCGCGCAGCTCGCTGTCGGTCATGACGGGCTCGCGCGGTTTGCACAGACGGATTTCAATGTCGCTGATCTTCATGGCAGGTTTCCTTTGGCTGCGAGAGAGCTATTCAAGCTTAACGCGTTACGCAACGTATGTGCAGCGAATCTGCCGTTTGCAATCGGCGGCGGAGAAATGGCGAGGGGGGCATACACGGGTGCTCAGATGGCGACGAGAAAAAACCCGCTCTTTTGGCGGGCAGTGGAGTAAGCTGGGAAAAGGCTACCAGCCTCGCTGGCTATTGCTGCCGTTCTTTTTTCAACCACTCGACATCTGTCTTTATGGTTGCCGTTGTGACTTTGAGATCGCACAAATCGTCGCGAATTGACTGATGCGCAGTCTCAGAAGCTATGCGAACACCTTCAATCTTGTCGTCCAGCGCATTGCGAGTATCGTCAATCTTGTCGTCCAGCGCTTTGCGGGTTTCGTCAATCTTGTCGTCCAGCGCATTGCGCGTATCGTCAATCTTGCCATCTAGCGCTTTGCGCGTATCGTCAATCTTGCCATCCAGCGCTTTGCTGGTAGTTTCGATCTTGTTGTCCAGACGCCACCACATCAAGAGGACAGTCACAATAACACTCAATGGCGGTAAGACTTCTGCCCACTGAATCTCCATTTGGCATTCTCACCCAAGCTTGCCCGGATCCACTACAACCGCCATTATGATAACACAGCTGCATAATTTATCAAACAGATTGTCCGGCTGGAGCGGCGAATCTTGTAATGTGAATTCAAGTATGAGTGCATCGTAGTCTTGGCAGTGTGGACTATTATATGATGACCAGCAGCGCATCATACCAACACATTCACCACTCCCGTTCGGCGGCGCACAAGCGATATGCTCTACCAGATCATCCCTTGACCGCGCCGAAAGTCAAGCCGCTGACCAGGTTGCGCTGCACCAGGATCACGAAAATCACGGCTGGCACCATCATGATTACGCTCATGGCCGCCATGCCCCGCCAGTCGACGGTGAATTGCTCGGTGAAGGCAAAAAGACCGGGCGGAAACGTCTTGGCGGCATTGTTGCGCGCCAGCACGCTGACGATCTGAAATTCGTTCCAGGCGGCCAGAAAGGCGAAGATGGCGGCCGTCGCCAGACCAGGCAGCGACAGCGGCAGCTCGATCCGCCAGAAGGCAGACCAATACCCACAACCGTCGATATAGGCTGATTCGGTTAATTCCTGGGGGATCTGCCGGAAGAATCCATCCATCAGCCAGGCGGTGAAGGGAATGTTCACGGCGATATAAACCAAGGCCAGACCCAACACGTTGTTGACCAGACCGGCACGGTTGAAGAGCAAGAAGAGCGGCAGGCTCAAGGCCACACCCGGCACCGCGCGAGACAGCATGATGCCCAGGAACAAACCGGTGTGAAAGCGGAAGCGGAAGCGCGCAAAAGCATAGCCCGCCAGTGTCCCCAGCGAAACAGCCACGATCGTGCTGATGCCCGATGCCAGCAGCGAATTGCGCAGGTACGCTTCGACCGCGACCCGTTGCTGCACTTCGGGGTTCAGCCCAAACATGTTGGCATACGCCTCCAGTGTGAGCCGCTGGGGTATCCAAACCGGCGGAAAAGTATTGACTTCGGAATTGGGGCGAAAAGCCGTCATGATGATCCAGAAGGCCGGCAAGGCCAAGGCCAGCATCACGACCCAGGCAACGGCATTCCAGATGCGGTCATTGCGGCGGCGGTTGGGCCCCACACTGCGCGTGATCATCGCACGATCCTCGCTTTGACCAACTGACGGAAGAAATAGAGCGTGAACAGCACCGACAGGGACACCGTCACCCAGGACATGGCGCTGCCGAGGCCGAACTTGGTGTTTTCGATGGACAAACGTGTGATGTAGGTCCAGAGCATTTCAGTGCGATGGGCAGGCCCGCCATCGGTCATGATGCGCACGATATCAAAGGCGCGGGCGATATCCAGCGACATGATGGTCAAAGCGATGTAACTGAACGGCGCCAGCAGCGGGAATGTGATAAAGCGAAACTTCTGCCAGCCCGAAGCGCCATCGACCTCAGCCGCCTCAAAGGTCTCTGCCGGCAGCGACAAAGTGCCCGCCAGCAAGATGATGGTCAGTACGGGGATATTCATCCAAACAGAAGCCACGATGATGGAGAACATGCCCAGCGGCACATCCACCAACCAGGCGATCTGCCCCTGCGCCTGGATCAAGCCAAGGCTGTATAGGAAGTTGTTGACCAAACCGACGCTGGCATTGAAGAACCAGCGAAACTGCATGCCCACCAGGATGGGCGCGAACATCATGGGTACCATCAGCAACGTGCGCAAGATGCCCTGGCCCACAGTGACCCGCGCCAGCAATTGCGAAAGCGCCAGGGATAGCAGATAACTTAAATTGACCGAGACGGCCAAGAAAATGATGGTATTGCCCAGCGAGCGCCAGAATATGGCATCGTTGAGCAGCTTCTCATAATTGCGCAGCGCCTTGCCCAGCGTAAAGTTCAGGCTGTTGGGCCGCAGCAGCTCATAAGGCGTGAAGCTGACATATAAGGAATATAGCAAAGGAAAACCGACGACGAGCAAAATTACCGCTATCGAGGGCAGGATCAGCATATAGGGGAACGTGCCCGCCTCTAGCCGGTTGCTGCGGGGGGCTGGTTGCGGCGCTTCGCCCTGCGTCTTGCCTGCGCGGTTTATGGTCATGGAACCAGTGGCCATTCCAGGTATTTTCTAGGGGGCGAATCTGTGGTCTCGGTTGGCCTGCCGCGCCCAGCCACAGCCCCTTCCCCAAATTGAGAGAAGGGGCGTGTTGTGACTCATGTTGAGCCTGGCAGCCCCTCCCCTTTGCAGGCACCACAGCCCGAGAGGGTGGGGCTGCCCGGGGAGGAGCAAGCTTTGGGGCGGGGCAGCATCTCCCCTAACCGTAATAGCCGGCGTCTGCCATCAACTCGCGGGTTTCAGCCGCGGCTTGGTCCAGGCCCTCCTGCGCGCCGATATCGCCCAGCATGATTGCCTGTACCTTGGGATACAAGATGTTGGAGAAGGGTATCCATTCGGCGATAAGCGGCGGCGTTTTGAAGTCTTCAGCCACTTGCAGCTTGGCCAGCTCCAGCCGTTCGCGGTCGAGCGGGCGATCGGATTCGGCGGCATCGGCAATGACGCGGTCCCAGACATCGTCGCGCGTGGGCAGGTATCCCAGCAGGGCTTCTTCGTAGGCCACTCGTTCGGAGCTCAAGAACTTGATGAGCTGGATGCCGGCTTGCGGATTTGGAGCGGAAGCCGGGACAGAGAAGGCATGCGCGCCAGCCCAGCCACTGGGCCGCACCGCATCGCCGCCCAGGCTCAAGCCGGTGAAGCCACGAGCCAAGCCGAAGTTCTCGCTGATGGCCGGGCAATTGTCGGGATCCTGGAAGTAGGCGTACCAGCCGTACCATTCCAGCTTGATTGCGGTATCGCCGTTGCAGAAGTAAGCGGCCACGCCATCCCATACCAGCGAAGTGGTATCGGCCGGGATGATGCCATCGCTGTACCAGCCATGCAACATCTCGGCCACAGCCACGCCGATTTCGTCATTGAAGACCGGCTCCCAATTCTCGTCGAACATGGCACCGCCGCTGGCGAAGACCATCTCGTAGAAGCGACCATTGAGGGCTTCGTCGCGGCCCGCCAGGGTGTAGCCATAGGTGCTATGACCATTCTCGACGAAGAAACGCGCCTGATGATCAATCTGCTCAAGCGTGGTCGGCACTGCCAAAGCTTCGCCCGTCGCTTCCATGTAAGCCGCGGCAATCGCTTCGTCCTCATAGAGATCTTTGCGATAGTGGATCGGGCTGATATCGGCATGGCGCGGGATGAGATAGAGGTTGCCGTCAATGGTGGCGGCATCGAGGATGGCGGGGCTGAAGGGTGCCAGTTCTTCTTCGCTGAAGTGATCTTGCAGCGGCAGCAAGAACGGCGTGTACTGCGCCACGAAGCTGGTATGATCCCAAGCTACATCGTAATCGGCCGCGCCGGTGGCGAAGTCGACCTTGAGCTTCTGGTCGATGGCAAAGCCGTCCAGCAGGGCGACAATCTCGACTGTGGCGCCGGTGGCTTCTTCAAAGATGGGGATGGATTCATACATGGCTTCATAGGTGCCGCCGCCGATGTTTGCCATCTTGATGGTGATGCCGGACAAGTCCATGTCCAAGCCTGCGTACTGTGGTTCGTCTTGCGCAGCCGCCACTGTAATCAGCAGCGCCAGCGCCAATACGACGAAAAAGAGTCTGCGAATCAACATAGTTGCCTCCTAAAGCTGCGTAAAATTCGCTGCCCGCAAGCATAACGCAGATTCAAGCCTGCGGCAAGCAGACCGTCGTTATGCCAGGTAGCCCACAGACTGGCCCGCGTTACAATGGCAGACGCAGAAAACACAGGGGCGACTCCGATGCCCAGCCATGTCATCACAGCCGTCAGCGCGCACGACCAGCGCTATGCCCTGGAGCAAGGCACCGGGGCAGACAGCATCCACTCCAATCCGCAGTATTCCTATGCTGTGACGCAGCTGCAGGCTGGCGACCTGCGCGGCACGGGCTTGGCGTTCACCTTGGGCGGTGGCAACGACCTGGTTTGCGTGGCCATCCGCCAAATGAGCGAATGCCTGGTTGGGCGCGAGATTGAAGAGTTGATGGCGGGCTTCGGCGCTGTATACGCGCAGATCCTCGAGCATCCGCAATATCGCTGGCTGGGTCCGCACAAGGGCGTCGTGCACCTGGCGCTGTCGTCCATTGTCAACGCCTGCTGGGACTTGTGGGCAAAATCGCGCGAAGTTCCCTTGTGGCGGCTGCTGCTGGACCTGCAGCCCGAGCAGCTGTTGAACACCCTGCATCTGCGCTATCTGGACGATGTGCTGACAGCCGACGAGGCGCTGCACATGCTACGCAGCTACGAACGAACCCGCCAGCAGCGCATGGGCATCATCGAGCGCGGCTATGCGGGCTACGACACATCCATCGGCTGGTTTCAATATTCAGACGACACAATCAAGCAGAACATCATCAAGTCCTTGGATCGCGGCTTCGAGGCGGTCAAACTCAAGGTAGGCTCGGCAGATGCGACGCGTGATATTCGGCGCGCCTATCTGGTGCGAGAAACAGTCGGCGAAAGCGCCCGTGTCATGCTGGATTGCAACCAGCAGTGGACTCTGGGGCAAGCCATCGCGGTTTGCAAGGAGCTGCGCGGCATGAACCCCTACTGGATCGAAGAACCCACGCATCCTGACGATGTCCTGGCGCATCGAACCCTGGCACGAGCTATCGCGCCTTTGCAGCTGGCGATTGGCGAGCACCTGCCCAACCAACTGCTATTCAAGAATTATTTGCAGGCGGCGGCTTGTGGTTTCGTGCAACCCGATTGCGTGCGGCTGGGTGGCGTCAGCGAGTTCATCGCCGTCAGCCTGCTGGCGCGGAAGTTTGGCGTGCCTGTCGTGCCGCATGTTGGCGATATGGGGCAAATCCACCAACATCTCGTGCTCTTCAACCACATCGCGCTGGGGCACGAGGTCATCTTCCTGGAATATATCCCCCATTTGCGGGCGCATTTCACGCAGCCGGCGCGCGTCGAAAATGGCGTGTATGTGACGCCACAAGCGCCCGGCAGCAGCAGCGACCTCAAAGCGCTGAAACGGAAGATGTAGATAGCTGACCAGTTAATTCGACAGCAGATTTGTGGTATAGTTGTGGCAGGACGCGCGGAGGGTGAAATGAGTTTGTCGAGAGAGAGACAGGCAAATCGGCGGCGACCCATGTCTACAACAGTCGCAGTCATTCTGGTATCCACGCTGCTCATCATCGCCATCCTCTCGGGTTCCTATATTGCCTTCATTTGGTGGGCGTAGTTGAACATCTCTCCCGAGGCTTTTGTCGCTTTTATGGCAATGTCTGCTGGCGTGGTTGCTGCAGTCATCGCTTTTCCGATGGGTTGAAGATCAGGATAATGCCAAACACGAGCAACTCCGCCGAGAAATCAGCAGCGAGATACGAGCTGAATTTTACCGTCATCTGCTTGAACTAAATGTGGCTTGGCTTTCAGCAAATCCGCAACAGCGCGAAGCTCTCAAGCTATTTGCCGACGAAGCGGAAAGTCAATTGCAAGAAGACAACGAGCCTAATAGCACTTGACGGCGTGTATGTGACGCCGCAAGCGCCCGGCAGCAGCAGCGACCTCAAAGCGCTGGGTTGAGCAAGCTCCAGTCCCCGGCCCATACTTGAAAGCGCACCATGAGCAGTTGAAGTCCCTCCCTCATCTTGGGGGAGTACAGGACAGGTTTCCAAGGGAGCGCATGTGAGTGTCTACCCCACCCCCCCCCCCCACCCCCAAGCATCAGGGAGGGGGAGCGCATTCGGAGAAGCTGAATTCTGATGCTCGATTTCTTGCAGATTAGCAATAAACGCACAGGTTTCTCGACGAGTCACTCTTCCCCATTGATATGGGGAAAGCCCGGGGGATGGGGCAGAAAAACCTGTCCTGTCCTCAGCCT
>JAJDZQ010000132.1 GCA_022824565.1 Anaerolineae bacterium
GTGTTCAAAGAAGGCTTACGCTACTTTCAAGACGAAGTGGCAAGCAACGGAAAGCTACCTGATACACACTTCTTCATGCCGAGGCGAGCATGATGAAAAACTGTGGTGTCGTCAGCCAAAATGAGGGAGGGGCTTTTCACACCCTATCAATCCACCTTTCGAGTCGGGAGGAGCATAAGGCATTGGCCACCCTCCCTGACTCGTCGGGGAGGGGCTGGGGGAGGGGTCGCGTCGCCCGCACCCCCCTCGGTCCCCCCGACGAGTCAGGGGGAAGTCTTGACCCCCCTCGGTCCCCCGACAAGTCAGGGGGAGGCAGGTATTTGCTACCCTCCCTGACTCGTCGGGAAGGGGCTGGGGGAGGGGTTGTAGTGGTCCTACGCAGTCTCTTTGGGGGAGGGCTTGCCGCCTACTTGCCATCACACCGCAAATGAATCACAATCCACCCAGATGACGGCGCATGCACGGGGAGTGATTCATGAGCGACAAAATTAGAGACGACCTGCTTGCCAGGCTCAAGTGGCGTTGCATCGGACCGCATCGTGGTGGGCGCGTCGTGGCGGTGGCGGGCGATCCACAGCACAAACATACCTTTTATTTTGGCGCCTGCGCGGGCGGCGTCTGGAAGACCACCGATGGTGGCTTGTACTGGCGCAATATCAGCGATGGCTATTTTGGCACGGCGGCTGTTGGCGCATTGGCTGTCGCGCCATCCGACCCCCAGATTCTCTATGCCGGCACGGGCGAAAGCACCATCCGCGGCAATGTCTCGCATGGCGATGGCGTCTACAAATCCAGCGATGGCGGACGCAGCTGGCAGCATATCGGTTTGCGAGAAACGCGGCATATCGGCAAGATCGTCATCCATCCGCAAGACCCGGCTACGCTCTATGTGGCGGCATTTGGACGCGCCTTTGGGCAGAGCGCCGAGCGCGGCGTCTATCGCAGCCAGGACGGCGGGGCAAGCTGGCAGTTGGTCTTGCACAAAAGCGCCCGGGCTGGCAGCCACGATGTCTCGCTGGACCCACATGATCCGCGTATCCTGTTCGCGGCAGTCTGGCAGGCGCAACGGTATCCGCACAAACTGGACAGCGGCGGCGAGGACTGTGGCTTGTGGCGCAGCCTGGACGGCGGCGAAAGCTGGCAAGATATCTCGCGCAGGCCCGGCTTGCCGAGCGGCCTGCTGGGCAAAATCGGCGTGGCGGTGTCCCCGGCGCAGTCGGGCCGCGTCTGGGCAGTGGTCGAAGCCGAAGCTGGCGCGGTCTTTCGCTCTGATGATTATGGCGAAAGCTGGACGCGCGGCAGCGAAGAATCACTTTTGCGCACGCGACCCTGGTATTACATGCACATCACCGCCGATACGCAGTCTGCCGACACCGTCTATGTGCAGAATTATGGCTGCTGGAAATCGATTGATGCTGGCGACAGCTTTGCGCAAATGCCCACGCCGCACGGTGATGAACATGCCATGTGGATTGACCCGACCGACAACCAGCGCATCGTCAAAGGCAATGACGGCGGCGCATGCGTGTCCTTTAATGGCGGCGCAAGCTGGTCATCCATTTACAATCAGCCCACTGCCCAACTCTACCATGTCTGCACCGATGACGGTTTTCCTTACCGCGTATATGGCAGCCAGCAGGACAACACCGCCATCAGCGTGCCCAGCGCCTCGGTCGATGGCGCGATACACGAACGCGACTGGTATGCGCCCGGCGGCGGCGAAAGCGGCTATATCGCCATCAAGCCCGACGACCCTGCCATTGTGGTCGCTTCGGGACCCATCGGGCAGCGCGCCTACAACGACCTGATGACGCAGTACAACGACCGCAGCGGGCAAAAGTGGATCATCACGCCTTGGCCCGAACTCTATGGCTGGGGCGTCGGCGCAGAGAAGCTGAAGTACCGCTTTCAGTGGACATTCCCCATTCTTTTTTCGCGGCACAACCACGATACGCTCTATGTATGCAGCCAGCATCTGCACCGCTCGACCGATCTGGGCGCGAGCTTCGAAGTGCTAAGCCCCGACTTGACGCGCAATGACCCCGACAAGCTGCGGGCATCGGGCGGACCCATCACGCGTGACAACACGGGCGCAGAGGTCTATTGCACCATCTTCGCGCTGGCGGAATGTCCGCACGAAGCGGAAGTGCTGTGGGCGGGCACGGACGACGGGCTGGTGCATCTGTCGCGAGATGGCGGACGCAACTGGCGCGAGATCACCCCGCCCGATCTGCCCGCTTGGGCGCTGATCAGCATCATCGAGCCATCGCCGCATCAGCCCGGCACAGCCTACTTGGCCGCGACGCGCTACAAGCTGGACGATACGCGCCCCTACCTTTACAAGACGAGCGATTATGGCGCGACCTGGCAGCTCATCACCGCTGGCATCCCCGAGGGCGAATTCACGCGCGTCATCCGCGAAGATCCAAATCGGCGCGGTCTGCTCTATGCGGGCACAGAGACGGGCATTGTTGTGTCTTTTGATGATGGCGAGTCTTGGCGGCGGTTGGGCGGCAACCTGCCTATCGTGCCCATTCACGACTTCGTCATCAAGGACCATGAGCTGGTGGTGGCCACCCATGGACGTTCTTTTTGGATATTGGACGACCTGCGTCCCTTGCAGCAATTGGCGGACGGGCTGGCGGCCGAGGGCTGTCATTTGTTCGCGCCAGCGCCAAAAGTGCGCATGCGGACTTATCCCGGCTTTGGCAACTGGGACGTGCATTTTGGCGATGACATGGTCAATTATGGCGGCGTGGGCACGAGCAATGCCGGCTTCGTCAGCAGCGAAGGCGCTGAAGAACCGACCTTTTTGAATGCCGGGCAAAATCCTGCGGCTGGCATCGTCTTTCACTATTGGCTGGCGGACGACTGCGCGGCGGCGCTGCATATCCGCGACGCGAATGGCGATCTTGTGCGCAGCTACAGTGGCGCTGACCTGCCATCCGCAGCCGGCATCAATCGCTTTCATTGGAATCTGCGCTATCCTGGCGCGCTTTCGGTGGAGGGCATCGATGGGGCTTGGCAGCGCGCCGATGGACCCATGATCGTGCCGGGCGAATATACTGCCGAGCTGGTCGCGGACGACCAATGCAGCAGCCAGCCTTTTCGCTTGCTGCCCGATCCACGCGTGACGACCAGCGCCGCCGACCTGGCCGCCCAGCGCGATATGCTGCTGGAGATCTGCGAGCGCATTTCGCAGAACAATGGCCTGGTCAATCAACTGGCGAAACAACGTGGCGATGCTGGCGTCGAAGCGCTGCTGACGCTAATGATGAATGTCGGCTATACAGAGTCGCAGCTGTATGCCAGTGGCTTGCACGAGAAACTGAATGCGCTCTTCGAGTCGGTGGACAGCGCCGATTTCGCTCCGCCCCAAGGCGCGCGCGAGGTCTTCGCAGAACTGTGCGACAAGCTGGATGAATATGCGTTGGCGGCTGCCGGGCTGGGCATGTGAACGGGCAGCTTTGGCATCGCGAACTATCTATCTGGAGGCAGCGAAGCCTGGCAAGGATTGGGGGAGTGATGAGAATCGTGGATATGCCCCTCCCTAAATCCCTCCCCCAAAACGAGGGAGGGACTTCAAAACGGAGTGCGCTCCCCTTCCCGCATTTGGAGGGCAAGGGGCTGGGGGCAGGGTTGGAAACTCCACTACAATCATCACTCTTGGAATTGCGGACGCTGGCGAATTTTGCAAGTTCGTGGCA
The DNA here is from genome assembly GCA_022824565.1 of Anaerolineae bacterium. Classification (GTDB taxonomy): domain Bacteria; phylum Chloroflexota; class Anaerolineae; order Aggregatilineales; family Phototrophicaceae; genus UBA6055. Next base: position 3,708 of record JAJDZQ010000132.1, read on the forward strand.
TCATGCTGGTAGGTGACCAATCGTGCTTGAATTGACTGTCGGAAGCGGGTTTGAATCTCATACCGGTGGGCCCCCAGATCGCTTGTTTCCATGCTTGATAAGGCCGGAGCGAACATTCTCGACGCGCATTTTTTTTGCCCAGACTCTGGAAGGTCAAGATGACAAAAACAGTTGTGCTCCTGCTAACTTTGCTCGGCTTGCTGGTCGCGCCTGTTGCAATCGCGCAGGCCGATGACAAACCGACAATCGCCTGGATGAAATGGGGCGATTCCAGCAATGTTGCCTTGGCGGAAAAAGCCATCCTCGACATGCTGGAAGTTTATGGCTTTATCAATGCGGACGAGCGAGCGCTGCTGGATGACGAGCGCTCTATTGAAGGCGAGCGCATCAATATCATCTATGGCGATGCGCTCTTTGACCGCATGGAAGCCAATTCCCTGATTGACGAAGCATTGGACAAGGATGCCGATGTCTTCATCACATTCACCACCCAGATGACCCAAATTGTCTATTATGCCATCCACGAATTCATCGACCCGCCCAAGCTGATCTTCACCGTGACTTCGGGACCCTACATCACCGGGGTCGCCCAAACTTCCTGCATCAAACCCGACTTTGTCATTGGCACCGTGCCCGTGACAAATTACGAAGACATCGTGCCCTTGCTGCTGATGCAAGACCCAGACATGCAAGTGGCCGGGGCAATCTATTCGCCCCAACAGCGAGCCAGCGAAGTTGGCGTGGCGCGCATAACCGAAATCGGCGAGTCGCTTGGTTTGACAGTTGTAGCCGAGACGATCTTCGCCCCTCCCGATTTATATCAAGCGGTCGAGAACCTGGCTGATCAAGGCGCCGAAGCGATCATCATCCCCATATTTACCTTCCAAGGGCTTAGCCTGCTCTTGTCGCTGTCCTACGATTATGGGCTGCCGGTCGTCTTTTCCGCGCCACAGAACGCCTATCGTGGCGGGACAATCGGCGGCGGATTTTATGGACTGTACAAACAGGGCGTCATCGCCGGCAACATGCTGATTGGGCATCTTAATGGCGATATGGATATCAGCGCCACCGGCATCTACGAGAGCGAAGACTTTGCTTTTGCGGTCAATCTGGATGCGGCCAGCCTGCAAGATGTCGAGATTTCCCAAGCCCTGCTGGAAGGCGCGGCCTACATCGTCGAGGACGGACAATCTGCGCAGGGTGTCACGCGTCAATATCCAGAAGCGGATATCACCCTGCCCGACATGCCGCTTGAAGAGCGCCGCGCGGCTGATCTGGCGCTGCTGGCCGGGCTGGACTGTACGCCAGAGATAATCGCCGAGCAGCGAGCCCAATTGCAATCGGCGGATGAGTAAGTTCTAGGCAGCGGCACATCGAATAACTGGAGGTATACCATGATTAAGAAGACCTGGCTAATCCTTATCTGCATGGCTCTGCTAATGACGCCTGTGGCCCTGGCGCAAGAGACGGACAAGCCGACCATCGCCATCCTGCGTTTTGGCAGGACAGCGCTGAATGAGTTGACAAGAACGGGCATCTTCGACATGCTGCAAGCCTACCAGTTCATCAATGCCGATGAGCGCGCTTTGTTGGATGAGAACGAAGACCTGGAAGGCGAGCGCATCAATGTCATTTTGGGGCATGGCGGGATGGACCTGACAACCGTCAACATTCTCGTCGAGAATGCGCTCGACCGCAGCGCCGATATTTTGATGCCGCTGATGACCCCGGTGGCGCAGATCGCGGCGAACCTGACATTGGATATGGAACAGCCGCCGCTCGTGCTCTTCAGCATCGTATCCGCGCCCTATACCGCGGGAATCGCCGAGGCGCCCTGCGTAAAACCGGCGCATATCGCGGGAACGCAGGCGCAAGTGCCATTCGACCAGATCGTGGCTATGCTGCGCTTGCAACAGCCAGATATTCGTCTGGTCGGCACCATGGTGAACGCGGCGGAGCCAAACAGCGTCAATGGATTGGAGCAAATCACGCTGCATAGCGAGGCGCTGGGCATGACGGTTGAAGCCGCTCCCATAACGAGCCTGTCTGATGTGCCAGTCGCCGCGCAAACATTGCTGGACAAAGGCGTCGAAGCCATTTTGATTTCCAGCAGTTCTCTCGAAGTCAGAGGAACGCCAACCATCGTTGAGGTGGCGTCGGCATATGGCGTGCCGGTATTTTCTCCGGCAGTCGGGAATGTCAACATAGGCGCGCATGTCGGCGCTGGCTTCAATGACTTTTATCGCGAGGGCGTTGTCGTTGGGCGCATGCTGACCGCGCATCTTGAGGGCAGCATCGATCTATCCAACCTCGCCATCAACGCCTTGCCCAGCCTGGGGGTCGCGCTGAATTTGGATACGGCGGCAGATGCCGGCATCAGCTTTTCGGATGAGTTGCTGGAGATGGCCGATTATGTCATCGAAAACGGCGCAAGAAGCCAAGTTCAGATGCCTAGCCTGCCCGATATGCCGCTTGACGAGCGCCGCGCGGCAGACCTGGAATTTCTGGCCGGGCTGGAATGCACAGCCGAGATGATCGCCGAGCAACAGGCGGAGCTGGCTGCGAATACGAGTGGCTAGTTCGGGTTGCGCAATGGCTGTTGAGGCCAGGCGGGCTAGCTTGGCGTCTCGCTGAGAAGCCAGCTTGTCAAGCAGCTGCGCAAAAAGCGGCGTGTCGGCGGGGAGCCCCAATGGCACGCCCCAAAAATCTCATTGCAAGGCTAACCTGACATATCTCCAGGCGTCGCGCGCGGGGTGTGGTAATCCACGCGGTTTGGGCTATGCTTGCTGGCCTATGCAACAGGAGAAACGCATGAAACCAATCACCATCCAGTCCATAGACCTGCACACGGTGCTGCTGCCCTACCTCTCGCCTTTTGAAACCAGCTTCGGCGCGGAGACCGACAAAGTCGCACTGCTCGTCGAGTTGACCAGCGCAGCCGGCGTGGTTGGCTGGGGCGAATGTTCCATTGAGCTGTGGCCCGGCTATGGGCACGAAACCGCGCTGATGGCGCAGCATATCCTGGGCGAATTCCTGGTGCCGGCGCTGCTGGGAGCGACCATCCACGACCCGCGCGAAGTGCCGGCCTTGCTGCGACGTTTTCGTGGCAACCAACATACGCGCGCTGGTCTGGAAGCGGCGGTGTGGGATGCCTTCGCCAAGACCAACGACATGCGCTTGACCGACCTCTTTGCTGCCTGTGCGCCAGCCGGGCACGATTCCCAAGGGAAAGCGGTGGTCGGCGTCAGCATCGGCATCCAGCCAACTCTGGAGGCGACCCTGGCGGTGGTGCGGCGGCGGCTGGATGAGGGCTATGGGCGCATCAAGCTGAAAATCAAGCGCGGCTGGGATATTGAAGTGGCGCGGGCAGTGCGGGCGGCGCACCCAGATATCCTGCTGATGCTGGATGCCAACAGCGATTATCGCCCAGAAGATGCCGACATCCTGGCGCAGTTGGACGAATTTGACCTGTTGATGATCGAACAGCCGCTTTCGCACGATGACATTTATGAACATGGTCGCTTGCAGCCGCGCTTGCAGACGCGCGTGTGCCTGGACGAAAGTGTCAAGACGGCCGGGGATCTGCGGCTGGCGCTGCAGGTGGGCGCGCTGGGCGTGCTGAATCTGAAGCCGGCGCGCGTGGGCGGTTTTAGCGAATGCCTGGAGATTTATGGCATCTGCGCCGATTCGGACACCCCATTGTGGGTGGGTGGCATGTTGGAAACAGGCGTGGGCCGAGCCGCCAATCTGGCATTTGCGGCGCTGCCCGCTGTCAATCTGCCCAGCGACATCAGCGCGACCGACCGCTACTTCGCCAAAGATATCAGCGAGCCGCCTTTCGTGCTGGGCGCGAATAGCACACTGGCTGTGCCGGCTGGCGCGGGCATTGGCGTCGAGGTCGTGCGCGAACAGGTCGAGGCGGCTGGCGCGCGCTGGCGTGAGAAGTATCCCTACCAAGCGAGCTAGCCTGCGGAGTGGTGATTTAAGTGGAGATGACAACCCATCCCCCAGCCCCTTGCCCCCAAAATGAGGGAAGGGGAGCGCTACGACGTTTCGAAATCCCTCCCTCTTTATGGGGGAGGGGAGCGCTACGACGATTTGAAGTCCCTCCCTCTTTATGGGGGAGGGATTTAGGGTGGGGGCATATTCGGAATGAATCGCGATACAATATACTCTGTTGACTGTTTCTGCAGGAGGATGCCATGCACATTGAAGGCAGCTATGATTTCAAAGGCGAACGTGAGTTGGTCTGGGATGCGCTGATGGACCTGGATGTCTTGGGCAGCATCATCCCCGGCTCGCAAGGATTGGAAGAAATTGGCGAAAACAAATACCAGAGCCAGCTTGCGGTCAGGGTTGGTCCTGTAAACGGCAAGTTCGAGGCCAGCTTCGAGCTGGCAGACATCATCGAGCCGTTGAGTTATCGGCTGCTGGTCGAGGGCAAGGGGCCGGCCGGACATGTAACGGGCGCAGGCACCATCGAGTTGAGCCAGGAGAATGGCACGACCACCATGCACTATGCGGGCGACGCGCGTATCGGCGGCAAGATCGCTGCGGTCGGACAGCGGCTGCTGGATGCGGCTGCCAAACAGATCGCCCGTCAGGCGCTGCGCAAGCTGTCAAAACAGGTGGCGGCGCGGCTTGATGCGGGCTAGAGGGGGTGCAACCCCTCCCCCAGCCCCTCCCCGTCAGGACGGAGAGGGTAGCCAACCCCTCCCCCAGCCCCTCCCCAACGAGTTAGGGAGGGGAGTCAAGGTATGTGCTACCTGATCTTGCCCGCAGCATCAGGGCGGGGGAGCGCATACAAAGTAGATGAATACGGATGTACGATTTCTTACAGAGTAGCAATGAGCGCACAGGGTAATCGACAAGTCACCCTTCTCCATTGATATGAGGAAGAGCCGGGGATGGGGTAGAAAAAATATCCTGTCCTCTGCTGACCTTACGGGAGGACCGAGGGAGTAAACGCAGCATGAACCGCCAATTCATAGAGGACCTGCGCGAGCTTTATCCGGTCAAGCGCCTGTTGACGCGCGATGTCGAGTTGTTGCCTTATGAATCGGACGCGCTGACCGCTTTTCAGACCAAACCTGGCGCCGTCGTGCTGCCCGAGAATGCAGATGAGGTCATCGCCACTGTGCGCCTGTGCCACGAGCACAACGTGCCTTTTGTAGCGCGCGGCAGCGGCACCAGTTTGTCGGGCGGCAGCCTGCCAATCGCCGACGGGCTGACCATCGCGCTGAACCGACTCAACCGCATCAAACGCATCGACCCGCAACAGCGCATCGCCGTAGTCGAGCCAGGTGTGGTCAACCTGCACATCTCCCAAGCCGCGCAGCCCTATGGCTTGTATTATGCGCCCGACCCGTCCAGCCAGTCCATCTGCACCATCGGCGGCAATATCGCTTTCAACAGCGGCGGCGCGCACTGCTTGAAATATGGCATGACCAGCAATCATGTCCTGGGCATGAAAGTTGTGCTGGCCGATGGCAGCCTGACCGAGTTTGGCGGCGAAAGCCTGGATGGCTGTGGCATAGGACCAGACCTGGTCGGGCTATTTGTGGGCAGCGAGGGCTTGTTTGGCATTGCGCTGGAATTGACTTTGCGCCTGCTACCTTTGCCCGAGCTGTATCGCACGGTCCTGGCGGCTTATGACAACCTGGGACGAGCGGGCGATGCGGTTTCTTTGGTGGTGGCCTCTGGTTTGTTGCCCGGCGCGATAGAAATCATGGACCGCCTGGCGATCCGCGCAGCCGAGACTGTGGGCGCCAATTATCCCGATGCCGAAGCGCTGCTCATTGTCGAGCTCGAAGGCGAAGCGCCCCAGGTCGAAGCCGAATTTGCCCAACTGCGCGAGTTGATCCAGCGATCTGGCGCCTTCGAAATCCGCACAGCACAGAGCGAAGACGAACGGGCGCGCATCTGGAAAGGGCGAAAGAGCGCTTTCTCGGCGGTGGGGCGGCTTTCTCCTGACTACATCGTGCAAGACGGCGTGGTGCCACGCAGCCGATTGGGCGAGGCGCTGCTGCAAATTGAGGCCATGAAGCGGCGTTATGGGCTGGAAGTGGCGAATGTCTTCCACGCTGGCGATGGCAACCTGCATCCGTTGATTCTTTTTGACGGGCGCGAAGCAGGCGCGCTGCACAAAGCCGAAGCGCTGGCTGGCGAGATACTGGCCATGTGCGTCAAGCTGGGTGGCAGCATCACTGGCGAGCACGGAGTTGGTGTCGAAAAGCGCGACTATATGCCGGCTATGTTCAGCGAAGCCGAGCTCGATGTCATGCTGGCGCTGCGCAAAGCCATCGATCCGCGCGAGATTGCCAATCGCGGCAAGATGTTCCCGGGTGGCGAAGCGCCGGCGCTGACGATGCAGGGCATGCACCCGCTGGAGCGCCAGGGAGTGATCTCGCGCGAATGATTAGCAGCGAAAAACAAATCAAAGCATTTGTGGGCGGGCACGCTCGCCTGCATGTGCGGGGCTTGGGCAGCAAGCCAGCCTTGCACCAGGTCGATGCGCCCATCCTCGACTTGTCGGCCTTGCGTGGCATCGTCGACTATCAGCCGGGTGAATTCACGCTGACTGTGCGGGCTGGCACCCCGCTGCGCGAGGTAATTGATGCGCTGGGGGAGCGGGGTCAATATCTTCCTTTCGATCCGCTGCTGCCAGATAGCGCGAGCATCGGCGGGGCGGTGGCGAGCAATCTGTCAGGTTCCCGGCGGCATCGCTTCGGCGGCGCGCGCGATTTTGTGCTGGGCGCAACAGTCATCGACGGCACCGCGCAGAGCTATACTGTCGGGGGCAAAGTGGTCAAAAATGCCGCCGGCTTCGACTTAACCAAGTTCCTGGTCGGCAGCCTGGGCAGATATGCCATCTTGACCGAGCTGACTTTCAAGGTCTTCCCCGATGTGCCGCGCTTCCGCAGCCTGCGCTTCACTTATCGCGCGCTGGCAGATGCGCTGGCTGCCAGTTATGCCATCAACCGCAGCCGCTTCGAGCTGGATGCGCTGGACATCTTGCCAGGCGGTGTTGGCGCGGCGGTGCTGGCGCGGCTGGGCGGCTTCAGCGAGACCTTGCCGGCGCGCGTGCAACGGTTCAGCGAATTTGTGGCAACGACGACTGCGCCGCAGCATGTCGAGGTCATCGAAGACGAGTTGTCGATTTGGGATTGTGTGGCGGGTCTGGATGGCGCTTGCCTGGCGAAAGTCACGCTTGCGCCGCGACAACTGCCCGCGCTTGATGCCGCTATTGACGGGGCAAAACGCCGCTACATTTTGGCTGGCAATATCGCTTTTGTGGCTTGCGAAGACGCGGGCTGGCTGGGCGATGTGCTGGCGCGGCAAGGTCTGCGCGGTCTGTTGCTGCGTGGCGATGCGCGGTCGCCGCTGCTGGGAGCGCCACTAGAAAATGTGCTGGCGGCGCGGGTGAAAGCGACACTCGATCCGCTGGGCAAGCTGGTCTAACGGGTCTGCTTCAGCCACTGCATCATGCCATAAGCCGCCATGATTGCCAGCAGCGGCGTCACCATCACGCGGGCGCGGGTGTCAAAGCTGGCTGTTGCCACCATTAACGTGCCTGCCAGGAAATACAGGCAGGGCAGCGTGAGAAAGGCGGCTTTCGCTATGTTGCGAGCTCGCAGCAGGCTGGCAAGCCCGACACTTGCGCAGGCAAGAAAAGCGGTATTCCAAACCGGTCCAAACCACACGGGGAACACATTGACAGCCAGCAAAGCCCGATACAAACCGACCGGAATGGTGAGGATGTAGTACAGCGGGTAATTGTAGAATATCTCGGTAGCTACCTGTGTCATTATGTCCTGCATTTCGGATGTGCTGGAAAGATGGCGATGCCGCCATGCGCCGGTGATATGCTCTGTTTCGTTGCCGAGCCGTGATTCGACTCGCCGGGCGAGCTCCGCATAGACAAGGTCAATGTCTTGCCCGGTGGCCTGATAAAGAACGGAAGCGGCACGCACATAGAGCAGTTGGAAGGTGCCAGCAGTCGAGAAGCTGCCGTTGTCGAAGTAGATTGCATTATGCTGTTGCCAAGTGGAAATCCCCAGTACAGGCCATATCGCCAGGGCGAGGGCTGGCATGAATTTCCCCCACCCGTGCCCGCGACAGCATACCAGCCAAAGCGCCATGGGGACCCAGAGCAAGTAAGCGGACGGGCGTGTAAAAGCCGATAAAATGATGAACCCGCCAGAGACAAGCGCCCAGACAGTCGAATTTGTATTGTCCACTTCTTGTGCCGAGCGCAGCAGACACAAATAGGCGAGCGCCAACAAGAGACTTGCCAAAGCATCCGCGCGCAGGTTCGCCGATTGTCTGATGCTGGCCGCGTCAAGCGCTACGATCAGCGCGGCGATTAACGCAAACCGATTAGACCGGCAAAAACGTTTTGCCAGCGCAAAGGTCAAAGGAATGATTGCGCTGCCCAGCAGTATATTTGCGGCAATGACAAGAACAGGTTGGATCTGCAAGGCGGCCACCAACAGCGAGTATAAAGGAGGGCGTTTCATGTATACGCTGTTGGTGAAAGCCAAATCGCCGGCGAGTATGTCTGTGGCGGCAACGCGATACGATACAAAATCATCAAGATTATAGTTGAGCAGGTTTGGTGACGAGATTGCGGCCGCATAGGCGATGCGCAAGAAAACGCCGAGCACAGTGATGGCCAGCAGAGCCTGTCGTGGGCGGGATGCAAGAGAATGCAGATGAGCCAACATGATGCGATTATAGCAAGGCTCATTTAGCTGTCGACCGAAACTCGCGCATGCCGGGGCTTTGTGGCACAATCGTCAGTATGCGACACGACATCAACCTGGACGATCTGCGCGCGCCAGAGATGGCGGAAGCGATAGAAAAATGCGTGCACTGCGGCTTTTGTCTGGCGGCTTGCCCCACCTACAAGCTGCTGGGCGAAGAGATGGATTCTCCGCGCGGACGCATCTACCTGATGAAGACAGCGCTGGAAGGCCGCATCGACCCCGCCGATGCCCAACCGTATATCGACCGCTGCCTGGGCTGCATGGCTTGTGTGCCGGCTTGCCCGTCCGAGGTGGCCTATGGCGACTTGCTGGTGGGGTATCGCGCCTTGCAGGAAAAAGAGCGCGAACGTCCGCCGCTGGATGCCGCCGCCCGCAAGCTGGTGATCGAGACATTGCCCTATCCGCGGCGTTTTCGGCTGGCTGCGCGCGGGGGCAAGCTGGGCAAGTGGTTGGCGCCCGCGCTGCCGGGGGCTTTTTCTGCCATGCTCGGCTTGCTGCCATCCGACTTGCCGCCATCACAACCTCTGCCAGAAGTGCTGCCGGCGCAGGGAGAGCGGCGTGGCAAGGTGGCGCTGCTGCCGGGCTGCGCGCAGCAAGTCCTGGCACCGGGCATCAACCATGCGGCTGGGCATCTGCTGGCGGCGAATGGCGTGGAAGTGCTTTCTCCGCGGGCGGCTGGATGTTGCGGGTCGATCCTGCTGCATATCGGCGCAGAGCAAGAAGCGCAGATGCTGGCCAGGCGCAACTTCGCCGTGATTGCGGACGATGTCGATGCCATCATCACCACGGCGGCTGGTTGTGGCAGTGGTATCAAAGATTATCCGCTGCTCTTCAAGAGCCAGCATGATGCCGCGGCTGCGCAGAATTTCGCAGACAAGACAATGGACTTCAGCGCCTATCTGGCTGGCATCGGACTGCGCGCGCCCATGCAGCTGCCGGCAGATACCCGTGTGGTCTATCAAGATGCCTGCCACTTGCTGCACGCGCAAGGCCACCGGGCTGAACCGCGCGCGCTGCTGCAACAGGTGGGCAACTTGCAGCTGGTAGAAATCGCCGATGCGGAATTGTGCTGCGGCTCGGCGGGCACATACAACATCGACCAGCCAGAGATCGCCAAACAGCTGGGCGCGCGGAAAGCCGAGGCGATCCTGTCGGCGCAGCCCGATGTGGTTGTTTCGGGCAATATCGGCTGCATCACGCAGATCCGCCAGCAGTTGGCTCAGCGTGAGGGCGCTCCACCTGTCTTGCACATCGCCGAACTGCTGCACAGCGCCTTGGCCTAGCGCAGATTTCGACAATTAACGAAGCGGCTATTTTGGCGTATAGTCTGCAGCGTACAAACGAGCAGAGAAATGAGACGATCATGGCATACCGACTCACTTATGACGAATTGGAAGCGCGTTGGTCGGAAGAAAGCCCGTCGCCGGCGGATGGTGGCACTGTCGACATGATTGTGCGCCGCCCTGTTCCCGAAGAGCGAGAAGAATTGCCCCGCGCCAATTTTAGCGCCGAGGCGGGCCTTGAGGGTGATGATTGGCTGCGCCGCAGTGGCAAAACCGACGCCCAGATCACGTTGATGAACAGCCGCGTCATTCAACTGCTGGCTGGTGACAAAGCGCGCTGGGCAGAATCGGGCGACCAGCTGTTCGTCGACCTGGAACTCAGCGAAGACAACCTGCCGCCGGGCACACAGCTGCAGATTGGCGATGTCTTGATGGAAGTTACGCCGCTGCCGCACACGGGCTGCAACAAGTTCGCTCGCCGCTTTGGCATGCCCGCCCGCAAATGGGTCATGTCCGACGAAGGTCAGCGCGCCCGCCGCCGTGGCATGTATACGCGCGTTGTGCAAGATGGCGAGATCGCCGTTGGTGACCGCATCCGCAAAGTCTAGCCGCCTCGTAGCGCAGGCAATGGAAATCCCCGGGCAGCAATTAACAAGATATTTTTTCAACACAGAGAGCACAGAGACCACAAAGAGCACAGAGAAAAGCCATTCAAAAGCGAGCATTGGAACAGGCTCCCGCATTGGGCGTTACAGACGGGCAGTATTCTTCTGCAAAACCAAGGCGAAGAAGTTCTCCCAACAACCACAAACCCTCTGTGAACTCTGTGTTCTCTGTGAACTCTGTGTAAATGACAAAGAACTTTATTTGAAGCGATCGCCTGGATATAAGCAGCACACGCATGTAAGGAGGCAGGCATGATAGACGGCAAACTCATCCATCCGCAGATCTTGCAGGCGCTCGGCACAGCTGGACACGGCGCGACTATCCTCATCCCCGATGGCAATTATCCGTTTGCCACCCATGCCAACCCAGGCGCCCAGCGCATTTACCTCAATCTGGCGCCGGGCATCTGCACGGTTACCGATGTCATGCGCGCCATCCTCAGTTGCACGCCTGTCGAAGCTGCCCGGGTCATGCGCCGCGACGATGGCGAAGAACCCAGCATCTACGCCGACTTCCGCAAGCTGCTGCCAGCTGAGGTCGAACTGAGCCCGCTCGAACGCTTCGCCTTCTATGCCGAAGCAAAAAAAGACGAATGTTGCCTGGTCATCGCGACTGGCGAGCAGCGCATTTTCGCCAATATCCTGTTGACTATCGGCGTCGTGCAACCGCCGGCCGAAATGGCGGTCTAGGCGCATGGGCATCAAAGCCGTCATCTATGACATGGACGGCGTTTTGGTCGACAGCGAAGTTTATTGGGATCAGGCGCGGGTCGACTTTGCGGCTGAACGCGGTTTGCGCTGGACAGACGCCATGCAGCGGCAGGCGATGGGACGCAGCACAGTCGGCTGGGCGGGCGTCATGCGCGACAGATTGGCGCTGGACATGTCGCTGGCTGCCATCATCGCCGAGATGAAAGCGCGCGTTATCGCCCAGTACGAGCGGCGCATGCCGACTCGACCCGGCGCATTGGAGTCGGTGGCCGCCATGCAGGCGCATTACCGCATTGGCCTGGCATCGGGCTCGCCGACCGAGATCATCAAAGCCGTCTTGCGCATCACCGGCTTGGATCAAATCTTTGAAGTGATGGTCTATGGCGATGCAGTGGGCAAAGGCAAACCAGCGCCCGATATTTACCTGGAAGCGCTGAAACAGCTGGGCATATCGCCGCGGCAAAGCCTGGGCATTGAAGATTCCGCCAACGGTCTGCGCGCCTTGAAAGCGGCGGGCATGTACGCCGTGGCCGCGCCCAGCCCAGCGTATCCCCTGCCAGACGACGCGCTGGCGCTGGTGGACGCGCATATCACGACGCTTGAAGATTTTACGGTGGCGCTAGTCAAAGACATCGACGCAAAAAAACGACCCTGACAGATGCCAGGACCGGCCTGTTTTTCGCCTAATGCTTGTGGCTGATGGCTTGCCTCACTTGCCGTAGATGGTGAAATTGACGGTGCCGGAGCTCCCAAAGAGGCTGTAAGCAGAGGTCCAGTTGACCGATACCCCTAGGTCTCCCGGACAGGTCAGGGGGAGGCTCGTACTGGCTACCCTCCCTGACTCGTCGGGGAGGGGCTGGGGGAGGGGTTGGCTACCCTCCCTGACTCGTCGGGGAGGGGCTGGGGGAGGGGTAATACCCCCGATGGGCAGGTTGGCTCTGTGTCCGATTTGCGTCAACGCAACGCCGGAATGACCTTCTCGCCATATTCGGCCACGATGCGCTCTTCTTCGCCGCACATCAGGTAGATGTTGAACTGCGTCACGCCGGCCGCTGCCAGCTCTTTTAGCTTGGCGATATGGTCGTCAACATCCCCCAAAATGCCAAAAGCGTCAACGATGTCCTCGCTTATGAAGTCGAGGTGGTCGGCGTCTTTGTCGGCATGTTCCTTGTAATCGTAACCTCTGCGCCCTTCGATATAGGCGGTCAGGCTGGCGGGAATGTCTGGGCTATCCATGCCATAGCGCTCGACGATATCAGCCACATGGTTGCCCACCATCGCCGGGAACCAGCGGGTCTGTTCGCGCGCTTTTTGCCTAGTGCCGATCCACACGGGCGCCGCCGACATGATCTGATACGCCGACATATCTTTGCCGATGGCTTGCCCGCCAGCGATGGCCTGCTGCGAAAACCAGCGCACCAAGCCCGGGTCTGCGAGTTGAATGACCAAGCCATCGCCACTGCGGCCCGCCCCAGCCAAAGCCCGCGGTCCATAGGCCGCCACCCAAATCGGCAATTCATATCCATTCGCCCAGGTCAGCTGCGCGCTGGTATCGTCATAGGCGACTTCATCGCCCCGCGCGAAAGCCCGCAGCGCCTCGGCAAAGCGCTCCATATTGGCCACGGTCATGGGCTTCTTGCCCAGCATGCGCCGCGAACTATCGCCGCGTCCGATGCCAACTTCGATGCGGTTGCCGCTCTGCAATGCCAGTGTCGCGTACATGCTGCCCGCCACCGACCATTCGCGCACGCCGGGATTGGTCACCAGCGGACCAAAGATCATCTCGTCGGTATGCGCCATGCACTGCGCCATGGTCAAATAACAATCGCGCCACAGCACATGCGAATCGAAAAACCAGCCATATTTGAAGCCCGCGACCTCGGCTTGTTTGCACAGCGCGACCGTGCGCTTCGGAGGAATATCGCCTTTGAATGTGATTCCGAAGTCCATGCTGCTGCTCCTCTCGCCCCCACCCCAAAACCCTCCCCCAAAATGAGGGAGGGGCTCAATAGCCTTGAATGCCGCAATTATACCCCCCTTCCCTCTTGATGGGGGGAAGGGACCGGGGGATGGGGGTGCAATAGATTAACTTGCCGATACCGTATCCTGCACCAACTCGCCATATTGGTCGGGGCGGCGGTTGAAATAAAAATGCCAGGTATCGCGCACTTCCTGGATCATGCTCAGGTCGAGGTCGCGCACGATCAGTTCTTCGTCATAGGCGCTGCCCAGCTCGCCAATGAATTCTCCGCGCGGGTCGCAGAAATAGCTTTCGCCATAGAAGTCGCCCTCATCTGGACCTTCGACGCCCACGCGGTTGATTGTGCCGACATAATAGGTATTGAAGATGGCATGCGATGTCTGCTCGATGCGCCAAAGATGTTGGCTGAGCCCGCGTGTGGTGGCCGAGGGGATGAAGACCATCTCGGCGCCGTTCAACCCCAGCGCCCGCGCGCCTTCGGGGAAATGGCGGTCGTGGCAGATATAGACGCCCACCTTGCCCACCGCGGTATCAAAAACCGGGTAGCCCAGGTTGCCAGGCCGAAAGTAAAACTTCTCCCAAAAACCCGGCAAGTGTGGGATGTGCGTCTTGCGATATTTGCCCAGGTAGCTGCCATCAGAATCGATGACGACAGCTGTGTTGTAATAGACGCCGATGCCGTCGCGCTCATAGACCGGCACGACCAACACCATGTTCAGTTCGGCAGCCAGGGCGCAGAAGCGCTGCGTGGTCGGCCCAGCGGGCACCGGCTCGGTGAAGCTGTAGAAGTGTGTGTCTTGCACCTGGCAGAAGTAAGGACCATAGAAGAGCTCTTGATAACACATGATCTGCGCGCCACGCTCGGCGGCTTCGCGGCTATAGCGGATGTGCTTGTCGATCATAGAGTCTTTGTCGCCGGTCCAGGTGGCTTGCAGCAGGGCGGCGCGTACGATTCGTCTGTCGCTCATGTTGGGATTGTCCTTTCAGTTCTGGCGCTTGTTATACATATCGGAGGCTATTTTTCATGCTTTCAGCGGTTTCGGCGTGGAATAAGTCCACCAGCGC
>JAJDZQ010000161.1 GCA_022824565.1 Anaerolineae bacterium
CCGACTCGACGGCTGGACCGCGGGGAGTCTTGCCGCGAAAGCGCAGCAGTAGCCCCGCCAGCGACAGCAGCAACGTGATCACCAGCAGCGCCGTCCAATGGGCGATGCGCACAGGCATCAGCAGGGTCAGGATGTAACCCAGGCAAACGAAGAGCGCCAGCCAAATGATCTGCAGCGGGAGGAGGACTTCGGCGAAGAGCCCGATAAGCAAGCGCCAGGCGCTATCGATTCGGGGATGTTTCATCAATGACTCCACCCAGCGACCTGGCGGCTGCGATCAGCGGGTCTTCATCGGCGGGCTTTGGCGATTCTTGCGCTGGGTCGGGCGGGCGAACATCGGCGAAGAGGCGCGCTTCGATGCGCAGTTTGACGCCGTGCAAGTCGAAAATGGCTTGCTCGATAACGCGCGCTTTGTCTGGCGTGGCGATGCGCTGCTGGAAGAATTCGGATGCTACGCCCAGCACCAGCCGGTTGCCTTCAATGTGGCGCACATGGGCATGATGCAGCAACGGGCCAACATTGCGGTCATAGCGGTTGGCTTGCGTCAGGATGTTCGTCCAATTCTTGTGGAGCGCAGCGGCTGAAAAAGCTGGCGCCACGCCGGGCTCGCTGGTTTGGGCGCGTTCATAAGCCTGACCGCCATTGACTGCTGGCGCTTGAGAGGCCGCGCGCGCCTGTTCAATACGGGAAAGCGGTCGACTGCCGGGCGCTGCCTGGGCTGCCTGGACTGGTTGTGACGGCGCTGGCAAGGCTGGCTCGGGCGGCGGCTGCGCGCTCTCGATGAAGGCCAGTTCCAGTTCCAGCTGCGGCTGCCAGCCACCAGTGGTTTTGTTGATGGCGGCGTTAAAGGCGCGGATGGCACGCAGCAATTGGGAGCGAGACAACTGCCCGGCCAGTTCAGCATACCCCCGGCGTTCTTCTTCTGATGCTTCGATCAAAGTCGCGCTGGCTGTCTGCGCTAGCATCACATTGCGCAAAAAGCCGACGATCTGCCCCCCGAATTGGCGCGGGTCGCTGCCAGCATCGACAGCCGTATTGATCGTTTGGATGCCCAGCGCCAGGTCTTCTGCCACCAGCGCAGCCGCCAGCTCGCGAACATGCAGCGAGTCGGCTGTGCCCAACAAGCGCTGCGTCAGCTCCAGCGTCACGCGCTCGTCGGGGTCGGTCACGATCTGGTCGAGCAGGCTGATGCTGTCGCGGACGCTGCCAGTGCCTTGTCGGGCGATCAATTCCAGCGCCGCCGGGTCGATATCCAGCGACTCATTCTCGGCGATATGCGCCAGGCGGGCGCTGACTTCGCGCAAACTGACGCGCCGAAATTCAAATTGCAGGCAGCGGCTTTTGATGGTGGCGGGCACTTTGTCAATCTCGGTGGTGGCGAGCACGAAGATGGCGTGGTCGGGCGGCTCTTCCAGGGTCTTGAGCAGGGCGTCGAACGCGTTGCCGCTGAAGCGATGCACTTCGTCAATGATGTAGACCTTGTAGCTGCCCAGGCCTGGTGAGAAGGCAATTTTGTCGCGCAGGTCGCGCACATCGTCGACGCCGGTATGTGAAGCCGCGTCAATCTCAATCAAGTCCAAGAAGCGGCTTTCGTTGATGGCGAGGCAATTGGGGCAGACGTTGCAGGGTCGCACGCCAGCGTCTGCGTGCGAGCAATTGACCGCTTTCGCCAGCAGACGCGCCATGGTCGTTTTGCCGGTGCCGCGCGGTCCGCTGAACAGGTAGGCATGGCGGATGCGACCACGCGCCAAGGCATTGCGCAATGTGCGCGTGATGTGCTCTTGCCCGACCACATCGTCAAACGAGAGCGGTCGCCACTTTAGATAAAGCGCTTGTTCGGGCAATGGTTTGCCTTTTCTGCATATCGGCAATGGCAGTCTAGCGATTTTGCGCGTGACAATCAAGCTGTGGCAACCTGCGCACACGGCAATCGCATCAAAATATAATCTCGCTATGACAGCGCCACTCAAATTCGAAATCCGTAGGGACGAGACTTGTATCGCTCACAACACCGCAATGGTACGATTGGGCGACTCAAGAGTCGCCCCTACGGCATTTCATTTGATTGAAATGCATTACTTTATTGGAGCTACTTCTGTGGCAAATAAACAGTGTAGTGCGATCGCGCTGGCCTGCGCAAGCATGCCGCGAAATGTGTTAGCATTGGGACCAGCAGCACAATTGCAATTAAGAGGCAATCGAACCATGACAACAGATAACTTTACGCCCGTCGCCCGCCTGGACGACTTGCAGCGCACAGGCTGCCTGACTGTGCGTCCAAATGGCAAGACGATCGTGCTTTTTGCTCACAAGGAGCGCGTGTTTGCCCTGGACAACCGCTGCCCGCACATGGGCTTCCCGCTGGACAAAGGCTCGGTCGAAGATGGCATCTTGAGTTGTCATTGGCATCATGCGCGTTTTGATCTGGCCAGCGGCGGCGCGTTTGATTTGTGGGCGGACGATATCGACAGCTTCCCGGTGCAGTTGCGCAATGGCGAGATCTGTGTTGACCTGCGGCCGCGCGGCAATACGATCGCGCATCAAGAGAACCGCCTGCGCGATGGCTTGCAGCACAACCTCAGCCTGGTGGTGGCGAAAGCCGTCATCAACCTGCTGGGGCACGCTGTCGCACCGTCCCTGCCTTTCCGCATTGGTCTGGGCTTCGGCACCTTGCAGCGCGGCCAGGATTGGGGGCGCGGCTTGACGACGCATGGCTGCACGATGAATCTCATCCCCTACCTGGACACGGACGACCACTCCCTGGCGCTCTTTCATGGCTTGGCGGATGTCGCCAGCGACACAGCCGGCATGTCGCCGCGCTTCAATCCGCGTCCGCTGCCCAATGACGAAACCGATATCGCCACCCTGAAAAGCTGGTTCCGCCAGTTTGTCGAAGTGCGCGATGCCCAGGCTGGCGAACGGGCGATCGTTTCGGCATTGCGCGCCGGCGCAGATGACAAGCAGATTGCCGATATCCTTTTCACAGCCGCCACCGATCACCGCTATCTGGATGCCGGGCATTCGTTGGATTTCATCAACAAGGCGCTGGAATCGGTCGATCTGGCTGGCTGGGAAGCGGCCGAACTCGCATTCACCAGTGTCGTGCCCAACCTGACCGAGGCGCGGCGCATGGAAGAATCGAATGCCTGGCGCAAACCCATCGACCTCATCCCGCTGCTGGAAGCCGCCTTCGAGGAGCTGCCTGGCGCGCTGCAGCAGGGGGCTGGCAAAGCAGCCGGCGCAGATGTCGAAGCTTTGCTGCCTGTGCTGCTGGGCGATGACCCGCAGGCGATTATCGCGCTGCTGCTGGATTGTTT
The DNA here is from genome assembly GCA_022824565.1 of Anaerolineae bacterium. Classification (GTDB taxonomy): domain Bacteria; phylum Chloroflexota; class Anaerolineae; order Aggregatilineales; family Phototrophicaceae; genus UBA6055. The sequence continues at coordinate 3,318 of JAJDZQ010000161.1, forward strand.
GCGCAATGGCCTGGCAGCGGTTCGCCTGGCTGGCATCGTCGCCTATGCCGCCGCTCGCCGCATCGCCCACTTCCATACCAGCAACGAATTCGGCGATTGGGATACGGCGCTGCACACCTTCACTTTCGCCAACGCCGTGCACTGTGGGCTGCGGCGCGTGGAGTCGGCAGGCTTGATGCGCGGCATTTTTGATGGGGCTATGAGCATCTATCTGGATCGCTTCTTGAACCTGCCTTCGGTGCGGCTGCCTGCGCCCGAGCCAGTCGCGGATGCCGATGCCTTGCTGGATGATCTCGAGGCGCTGCTCAACTTGCAACAGCAAGTCAACCCGGCTGGCACACTGGTGGCGCAATATCTTGCCAGCGGCGGCTGTGCAAACAAGCTGATGGCGCGCATGGGCAGGCTGCTGCTGCGCGAAGACCGCGACTTCCACACCATCCAGTGCATCGAGGCGGCATTCAATCAGTACAGCCTCATCAGCCAGGAATCGCCAGAGCGCGCCGAACATGTGCTGGTGGCGGCGGCCCGTTACCTGGCTGCCCACGCCCCGACCATGCGCTCGCAGCTGCAGACCTACAGCATCGCGCGGCGGCTTTCTGCTGGCGAGAATCTCTTCGAAGGCTAGCGGTTGTAGATGATGTAGGTATCGCGCAGTTCTTCGCGCAATTCTAGGTAGTGCTTATAACGATGGCGGGCAATCTTGCCAGCTTTGACGGCTTGGCGGACGGCACAAGCTGGTTCGTCGATGTGCGTGCAATTGCTAAACTTGCAGTCCAGCACGAAGCGCGCAATATCCACAAAATAGGCATCCAGCTCGTCCGGTTCAATATCCCAGGGCGCAATAGAGCGGATGCCGGGCGTATCGGCCAGGTAACCGCCTTGCAGCGGCACGAGAGCGCTGTCGCGGGTGGTGTGCACGCCCTCTTGTGATGTGCCCCCCACCGCTTTGACCTGGCGCCCCAAGCCGGGCTGCAGGCAGTTGAGCAAGCTGGTCTTGCCCACGCCCGATGGGCCTGTGAACACCGAAATGCCATCGCTCAACAACGAGTGCAGCTCCTCGACGCCATCACCATACAGGGCGCTGGCGCGCAGCACGCGATAACCCAGCCGCTCATAACCCGCCAGGATGGCCTCCAGAGCCGGTGGAGCGCCCAGGTCGATCTTGTTCAGAACGATCAACAGCGTGCCTATCGCCGACTTCTCTCCAGCTACCAGCAGTCGGTCGAGCATTTTCAGATCGGGGGCGGGTTGTGCGGCGGCGAAGACAAAAAGCGCGCGGTCGGCATTGGCGATCAGCACATGCTCGCGTTCGGCTTGGCCCGTGCCACGTTTGCCAGTCGTGCGCAATGCCCGCGACAGCGCCGATTTGCGGGGCACCAATTGTTCGATCGTGCCCATCAACACATCCGTGCCTGCTTCGCGGCGCAGGCTGATCATGGCGCGATCGCCAATAGCCGCAATATCCGAGGTCTTCGCCTCTTCTTTGAGCCGTCCGCGCAGCTGGCACATGTAGGTCTGGTTGTCGTCAGCCGCGACCCAATAAAAGCCGCTCTGTTCTTTGATGATGAGGCCGGTGCGAGCTTGAGTCAAGCTGGGCGCTCCCTTGCGCATGAACCTGGGATTTAAGCACAAAGCGCGCGCATGGGCAAATGGTTGTGCGCAACCCCTCCCCCAGCCCCTCCCCGACGAGTCAGGGAGGGTAGCCAACCCCTTATGCTCCTCCCGGCCCGACAAGTGGATTGATGGGGTGGGGGTCAGCCTCCCCCTGACCTGTCGGGGGGACCGAGGGGGGTGAAGCAACCCCTCCCCCAGTCCCTCCCCGACGAGTCAGGGAGGGTAGCCAACCCCTTATGCTCCTCTCGGCCCGACAAGTGGATTGATGGGGCGTGAAAAGCCCCTCCCTCATTTTGGGAGAGGGGTTTGGGGTGGGGGTCAGCCTCCCCCTGACCTGTCGAGGAAACCGAGGGGGGTTGCAGGCGCGCGTTTCTGCGGTACAATCGGCGCAGTGGCAGACCAAAAAGATGGGGCGCGGCGTGAGCGAACTCCATGAAAGCAAAGAAGTTCCTGACGATTCCGGCCTCCGCGTGCGCATCAAGCTGAATAGTCTTGTCATCTGCGCGCTATGCTTTGCGCTGGGCGGTCTGCTCGGTCATGCCGTGGCGCGGGGCAACAGGGACGAGATTGCTCCGCCGCTGGACGAAGCGCAGGTGCGCGCCATCATCGTCAGCGTGCTTGACGAGCTGGCAAGCATCGCCCAGCCAGCCGACAATGCGCCCGACCGATTTGCCCTCGTCGATGACGACCCCTACCTGGGCGCGGTGGATGCCCCGGTGGTCATCGTGGAATTCAGCGACTTTTTCTGCGTCTTTTGCAAACGCCACTTCGACCAGACTTTTGTACCGCTGCTGGAGAATTACGGCGAACACATTCGCTATGTCTATCGCGATTTTGCTCGCCTGACTCCCGAGTCTGCGCCGGCCGCCGTCGCCGCTCATTGCGCTTTCGCCCAAGGCAAGTTCTGGGAGTTTCACAGAGCCTTCTTCGACAATCAGGGCTCGCTGGAGCGCGACTTTTACATGCAGACGGCAGCCGATAATCAATTGGATATGGACGCCTACGCCGCCTGCCTGGACGACAATATCGCTTTGGACGAGGTCGAGATCGACGGGCTTGACGGACAGCTGGCGGGTGTGCAAGGCACGCCGGGCTTCTTCGTCAACGGCCAAATCCTCAGTGGCGCGCAACCCTACCGCATATTCGAGCGCATGATCCAGCGCGAACTGGACAAAGCCGGCATCGACTATGCGCCAGTGAGTGGCTAAACAACGCAAACCGCGACAGCGGCGACCCGCAGAACCAGCTGCGCGGCGCATCCGGCTGGAATTGCGCGATATGGGGCACGGCGGCAGGGCGCTGGGCTTCCATCGTGGCAAGCCGGTCTTCTTGCCCTATGCCATCCCTGGCGAAGTGATCACAGCCGAAATAACCGGCAGCAGTGGCGGCGCATCCTTCGCGCGTGGCATCACCCTGCAGGCGGCTTCTGCAGACCGCATCGCGCCAAGTTGCCCGCATTTTGGTCCCGGCGCTTGCTGGGGCTGTCACTGGCAGCACATCGACTATGCGGCACAATTGCTCTTGAAGCAGGATGTGCTGGCCGACCAGCTTGCGCGCCTGGGCAAACTGCCCGACAAGCTGATTGAATCGGCGCTGCAGCCGGTCTTGCCCGCGCAGGAAATCTGGCGCTACCAGCACAGTTTGCGGCTTGTGCGCAGTGCGGCTGGCTGGGGAATGCCTCGCGAGGCTGGCGACATCGAACCGATCGTCGATTGTCACCTGGCGCATCCCGACCTAATCACACTGCTCGCGCAACTGGAACTGGATTATGCGCGCGCGCGGCGAATGACCCTGCGGCGGGGCAGCGATGGGCGACTCATGCTTATCTTGGAAGTCGATGCGGAAGTTGATCCCGAGCTGCGCACCGACCTGCCCTTGAGCGTGAATCTGCTGCTGCCCAGCCGCGAACCGATCAACCTGATCGGCCATGCGCACAGCAGCTACACGATCGGCAAAAAAGTTTTCCGCGCGACGGCCGGCTCAACCATCCGCGCCAATATCGGCGGCATCGAGCAATTGGTGGCGCTGGCAGTGGCGGCGCTGCAACTGAACGACCAGCAACATGCGCTGGATTTGTACGCCGGCATCGGCATTTTCAGCGCCTTTATGGCAGGCGAGGCGGCCCTGGTCACCACAGTCGAGAGCTATCCGCCAGCCGCCAGTGATGCCGACTTCAACCTGCGCGCCCATGACAATATCGACTTGATCGAAGGCGGAGTCGCAGCGGCCTTGAGCGAACTGGCAGAAGCGGGCGCTGCAGTAGACGCCGCGCTGGTCGACCCGCCGAGCGCCGGGCTGGACGCGGAAGTCATCGCCACGCTGGCTAGGCTGCCCATCCAGCGGCTGGTCTATGTCAGCGGCAATCCAGCCTCGTTGGCTCGCGATACGAAGCGCCTGCTGGAGCGCGGATTCCAGCTGGAGCGCATCCAGGCAATCGACTTGTCGCCACAGACTTACTTCATCGACTGCGTTGCGACCTTTGCGCGTTAGCCCAGCAGTTCTGCCAGCGCCGCCAGCAAATGCGTGATATCGTCGGCCTGGTTATATGCCGCCACCGACAGCCGCAAGCCGCAGCGCCCCATGAACATGCCCAGCGGGATTTCGATGCGGTATTCGTCATAGAGTCGCGCTTTCATCTGCGCGGCATCGCAGGCCGGCAGCGGGATCGTCACCATCTGGGCGAATTGCTCTTGTGAATAAGGCTCCAGGTCATAGCGCTGGCAGATGTGGTCTTGCGCCTGCGCCGCCAGATCATGACAGTCCGCCACAAGCGAGTCCCAATCGTGCATTTGCAAAAAGTCGATGGCGGCTGGCACGGTCAAGAATGCGGCGATATCGCGCGTGCCGCCCCATTCGTTGCGCTCGACAAAATCGCTGTCATCGCGCCAGCCATGCGAGATGACCAGCGGCTCGAGCCAGTCATGCTGCTCGCGACGCACATGCAAGAAACCCGCTCCTTTGGGCGCGCACAGCCACTTGTGAAAGTTGCCCGCATAGATATCCGCGCCGATTTTTTCTAGGTCGAGCGGCAGCTGGCCTGGCGCATGCGCTCCGTCGATGATGGTCAAGATGCCCTGGCCCCGGGCGCGCTGGCAAATCTGCGCAATCGGGAAGATCAAAGCCGATGGCGAAGTGATGTGGCTGATGACGATGGCTTTGGTGCGTGGCGAGACCTGCGCGAAGAGCCCGTCTATGAAGTCGCTGTCGGTTGTGTAGGGCAGCGCAACCTCATGCGTGATGATTTTCGCGCCGGTCTGGGCAGCGCTGTAGGCCAGCAGGCGGTTGATCGCGCCGTATTCATGGCTGGTCGTGAGGATTTCGTCGCCAGCCCGCAATGGCAGCGAACGCACTGCGATATTCATGCCCGATGTGGCGTTGGTTACGAAGACGATATCGCTGGCGGAGGCATTGAGGTACGCGGCGATCTGCTCGCGAGCATCCGCCATCAAAGCCTCTCGCTCCCTCAGCAGGAAGGCGACGGGCTGTCGCTCCAGCTGCAGCTGCCAGGCTTGATATTGCGCAAACACAGGCTTTGGACAAGCGCCAAAAGAGCCGTGATTGAGAAAGGTGATGTCATCGCGGATCAAAAAGTCGGCGCGGCTTAGCATGGCAAGAGTCTCCGCAGATTGGACAAGCGCCCCACCATTGTAACGCCGCGCAGCCTATGTGAGCGAAACTGCCCCCCTTCCACAAAGGGCGCGCATGTGAGGGTATACCCCACCCCCAGCCCCCTCCCCGATGCATCAGGGAGGGGGAGCGCATTCAGAGAAAATGAAATCTGATGCTCGATTTCTTGCAGATTAGCAATAAACGCTCTGTTTCTCGACGAGTCTCCCTTCTCCATTGATATGGGGAAGGGCCGGGGATGGGGTAGAAAAAAGCCCCTGCCTCATTTTGGGGGTGGGGGTTCGCACGACAAATTCGCCTCTTCACTTCAGCCCTATCGGCGACAAGCGCGCGATGCGATCGAACCCCGCATAGTCGCACAGAATATCCGCCTCGACAGCGCAGTGTTCCCGCGCCAGCCGCTTGACTGCCTCCCCCTGCCCTGCGCCGATCTCCAGCAGCACATGCGCGCCAGGCGAACAAATCTGCGGCGTCTGTTCCAGCAAGGCACGGATGCAATCCAAACCATCCGCGCCTCCGTCCAGGGCCAGGCGAGGTTCATAGGCGGCTACTGCCAGCTGGGGCAATTCGTCGCTGGCGATGTAGGGCAAGTTGGCCATCAGCAGATCGATTTGTAGGCCCCGTTCAAGCAAGGGCTGCGCCAGATCGCCCTGCAAGAAGCGCAGCGATACATTATTTTGCCGCGCATTTTCCTGCGCCACGACCAGTGCCGCCGCGCAGATGTCTGTGGCATAGACCGCGCACTGCGGATGCCTGCGCTTGTAGGCGATGGCCAGCGCGCCACTGCCCGTGCCGATATCAGCAACCACGGTATGCGCAGCATCGGGGCTCAATCGCAGCGCTTCTTCCAGCAGCAGCTCGCTTTCTGGGCGCGGGATCAACACAGCAGGGTTCACGCGCAGCTCGATGTCGTAGAAGCCGCTACTGCCCAGGATGTAGGCGATTGGCTCGCCAGCGGACCGGCGCGCCAGCCCATCCTGGTATTCGCGCAACTGTGCGGGCATCAGTTTATGTTCGGGATGTGTGAAGAGGAAAGCGCGGTCAATATCCAGCGCGCGCATGAGCAGAATCTGCGCATCGAGGTCGGGGCTGTCGCTGTTGGCAAGTCGCTGCCTTGCCAGCTGCAGCGCCTCGCGGATGGTCATTCGCCGCTGCCCGCCGCCAATTGCTGGGCTTGTTCTTGCGTGGCAAGCTGGTCGATGAAGGCGTCCAGCGCGCCGTCCATCACCGCCGGCAGGTTGTAACTGCTGAAGCCGATGCGGTGGTCGGTGACGCGCCCTTGCGGATAATTGTAGGTGCGGATTTTCTCGCTGCGGTCGCCACTGCCGACTTGTCCACGGCGTTCGGCTTCTCGCTCGCTGCGTTGACGTTCGACTTCGGCATCGTACAAGCGGGCGATGAGCACTTGCTTGGCGCGCAGCTTGTTTTGCAGCTGGCTGCGTTCGTCTTGCATCTCCACCACCAAGCCCGTCGGTTTGTGGATTAAGCGGACCGCCGAGTCGGTGGTATTGACCGATTGGCCGCCTGCGCCGCGCGCTCGAAAGACTTGCGTCTCTACATCGCTCATATCCAGCTGCACATCCACCTCGTCCATCTCGGCCAGCACGGCGACGGTCGCGGTGCTGGTGTGGATGCGCCCCTGGCTTTCCGTGGTGGGGACGCGCTGCACGCGGTGCACGCCACTTTCGTATTTGAGGCGGCTGAAGGCGCCATCGCCCTTGATTTGGAAGGTGATATTTTTGAAGACGCTGTTGCCCTGCTCGTTGACATCCAGCAACTCGACCCGCCACCGTTTGCCCTCGGCATACCGCGTATACAAGCGCAGCAGGTCGCCCGCGAAGATGCCCGCTTCGTCGCCGCCGGCACCAGCGCGGATCTCGACGATGACATCGCGGTTGTCGCGCGGATCTTTGGGCAGCAGCAGCAGTCGCAGTCGCTCCAGCAACTCGCCGACGCTGGCTTCCAATGTGTCGATCTCGTCTTGCGCCAGCTCACGCATTTCGGCGTCGTCAGCCAAGCCCAGCAATTCCCGCGCGCCTGCCAGTTCGTCGCTTTGGCGCTTGTAGAGGCGATAGGCATCGACAACTGCCTGCAAACCTGCGCGCTCTTTGGCCAGCTCGGCCACGCGCTCATAGTCGCTGGCGATGGCTGGGTCGCCCATCAGCGCTTCCAACTCCAGGTAACGGGATTCGACTTCGGCAAGTTTGTCGAGCATGATGCTGTGTTTTCGTCCAGGTGGCGCGGCGCAGTGGTCCACGCTATTATACCCCTCGATAGTGAGCCGCAAAGGGACGGTTGGTGGATACGGACACCCCCTCGGTCTCCCCGAAGCATCTGGGGGGGCAAAGCGTTTTTGGAGCACCTTGTCAGGATGGGCGCATGAACAGGCCAACCAATGCACGCAATCCGGGCATGCCGCTGGATATGGGCTGGGTGCGCGCCACGACAGTCAACCGCAGCGCCACACAGCGCCGCGTTGGCAGCCTGGTTGCGCGCCGCAGCGTCAAAAAAGCCTGGCAGGCGGCTTGGCTGCTGCGTGCTATCACCTTGATCGATTTGACCACGTTGGCTGGCGATGATACGCCGGGCAAGCTGCGGCGGTTGTGCGCCAAAGCGCGTCAGCCCCTGCGCGAAGATTTGATCGACGCCCTGGCAGCGCAATCGCTGAACATCATGGTGGGCGCGGTATGTGTTTATCATGCTCGGGTCAAAGAGGCGATCGGCGCGCTGCGGGGCAGTGGCATCCCGGTGGCGGCTGTTTCGACCGGCTTCCCGGCCGGCCAGAGCGCGTATGCCCAGCGCATTGAAGAGATTCATCAGTCGGTCGAGGCTGGCGCGGACGAGATCGACATCGTTATCTCGCGCGAACACGCCCTGCGCGGCGACTGGCGACGTCTCTATGACGAAGTGCGCGAAATGCGGGCGGCCTGCGGCGATGCGCACATGAAAGCCATCCTGGCGACTGGTGAACTGGGACCGCTGTGGACAGTCGCGCGCGCCAGCAAGGTTTGCATGATGGCCGGGGCGGACTTTATCAAGACCAGCACGGGCAAAGAGCCGGTCAACGCCACATTGGAAGTCGGCTTGACGATGACGCGCGAGATCCGCGCCTATGCAGAGCTGACCGGTTGCCAGGTCGGGTTCAAGCCAGCCGGCGGCATCCGCAGCGCCAAAGACGCCGTGAACTGGATGATCTTGATGAAAGAAGAGCTGGGCGATGACTGGCTAGAAAAGCGCCTGTTTCGCTTCGGCGCATCGGGCTTGCTGACGGATATTGAACGGCAGCTTGCGCACCATGTCAGCGGGCGCTATGCCGCGCGCCATCATATGCCGATGGCTTAGCCAGTCGACACCGGCAGACCAGCAACCCCCGCACGCTCTCGTTAGCTAGATTTGGAGAATCCGGGCAATTGTAGTACAATTTTTCTGGTAGCTTGTTTCATTAGTCGGATGCAGAATGAAAGGAGACAGCGGGTTCGGATTGAAGCGCAATGCTTGCAAACGCAAGGAATGCAAAGATATAGGGAAGTGAGACATGAAACGAATTTCACAAATCACAGGTATTGCTGTTTGTTGTCTGCTGCTAATCGCGCTGGCAGGCATCGTTAGCGCCCAGTCCATGGACATGATGGACGATATGGGCAAAATGGATAAGATGGGCGACATGGACATGATGATGCCCGCTCCCGACACTTGCGCCATGCTGCCGGCCGGCATCACCGTCATGACCGATACGCCGGGCGTGCATTGTCAGGCGGTTAGTGGCGGCGGCATCGGGCCCTTTTGGCTCGCCAATGCCGGCGCGATCGCCGCAGTGGATGTATGGGGCATGATGTATCTGGATGCCGAGGTCTGTTTCCATGACTCGGGTTCGGTCACCTTCATGGATGCGTCCATGTCGCCACGCATGCAGATGGATGTCGACTATGCCATGGGCGACGACGGCCAGACTTGCGCCCACATCGACCGCGCGGGCACGGTTATTCTGATGCCCGGCATGATGATGATGGACGACATGATGATGGACGACATGGGCATGATGGACGACATGGGCATGATGGACGACATGGGCATGATGGACGACATGGACATGATGGACAACATGGATTCCATGGACGACATGAGCATGATGGACGACATGGGCATGATGGACGACATGGACAAGATGGATGACATGGACATGATGGATGACATGGATTCCATGGACGACATGGACAAGATGGAAGCGGATCCAGCAAGCATGATGATGGATTCGATGAGTTCCATGGTCCCGCTGGAAGGTTGTGAGCTCACCACCCGCTACAACCTCAATTTGCGCGCAGAGCCGGGCGGAGTGAAAATCGGTCTCGTCCACGGTGGCGCTACCAAGACCGCCATCGCGCGCACGCCCAACTGGTTCAAGGTCGAACACGACGGCCACGAAGGCTGGATCTCCGCGCACTATATTCACGGCGAAGGCGACTGCGGTTAGTTGCCTGCCCGCGACCGGGGGACACTCACACTTGTCTCCCGGTTTGTTTCTCCCCCCTCAGCAAGCCAACTGGGTCCTTAGAAAACCAGTCGCAAAGCGCAGTAAGCCGGGTTCAGTCGGTGAATGGTGAACCCTTGGTCGCGGGTTGGCTGCGCCCACGCTGAAAAAAAGCTTGCAAATCGCAGACCTATGCTATGCTGGTTGATAGATAGGTATCGCTATCGATTCATTGTGGCGGGTCATCGTTGGGCTTTGTGGGCTGCTGCGATGGATTCACTTAATAGGTAGGGGGAGGATATTATGCTTACAATTAGATTGGCGGTTTCATTGATCTGCATGCTGCTCTTCGCTCTAGCGGGCATCAGCCAGGCTACCGACAGTTGCAGCGACCTCACAGACGCCCGGGTAACTGTCATTAGCGACACGCCCAATATCCAATGCCAAGCGGTGGAAGGTGCCAATATCACCGGCATGTCCTGGCTGGCTGCGGACGCCATCCGCGCGGTGGATATCTGGGGCTGGGATGAATTTGACGCCGAGATCTGCTTCGCCGGCTTCGGTTCGATCCGTTTTTCAGACGCCACAACCATCCCGCGCACAGAAGTGGCTCTGGATCATGCCACCCGCGACAATGTGACCTGTGCCAGGTTCAGCCACCCCGGCACCGCCATGTTGATGCCGGAACAGACCATGGGCATGATGGAGATGGACCTTAGACCAGAGATGTCGATGGATAGCTACACCAGCCTGGTCTCGCTGGAGGGCTGCCTGCTATCGACAACTCCCTATTACAATGTTGTATTCCGCGCCACGCCGGGCGGGGACGATATCGGGCGCGTCAAATATGGCACAGTCAAAGAAAGCATGGCGCGCACGCCCAACTGGTTCATGGTCGAGCACGACGGAGTCTATGGCTGGATCAGCGCCCACTGGGTCATAGCCGAGGGCGACTGCGCTTGATTTTTTCCGCTGCTAGCCCGGGGGACATCATGCGGTGTCCCCTTCTCCCGCATAGCTCGACCCTTCCCCCTGATTCTCACTGCGCGATTGCCTGTCCCCGTCTATACTTGTTGACAATCGCTCACACCGACTGTCGCGCAATCGCAGATGTTGACCCTGAAAGAAGCGCTTCTATCACCCATATTCAAGCAGGCGAAAGTCGTGGCTGGTGCCGGCGTTTTGGAGCGCCCCATCCGCTGGGTGCACATCGTCAATGTGCCCAACATGGCCGACTGGCTGCATGGCGGCGAGTTGGTGCTGACGACCGTGCTGAACATGCCCGATGGCGCAGAGGCGCAGTGCGAATTCTTGCGTCAGCTGGCGGCCAGGGGCATTGTGGCTGTCGTCATCACCACCGGCTCGCTGGTTGACGAGATCCCCGAACACCTGCGAGCGCTGGGCGAAGAACTGGGCTTGCCGCTGATCGAGCTGCCTTACCAGACGCGCTTCGTAGACATCGCCAAGGTCATCAACGAGCGCATCGCCCAGGCCAATCTGGATACCATCAGCCGCGCGCTTTCTATCCAGCAGCAGCTTTCGCGCCTGGTTTTGGAGGGTGGCGGCTTTGTCGAGCTGGCGAATATGCTGGCGGGGCAGGTTGGGCATTCCATTAGCATCGAAAACGAGCGCTTCGAGGCTATCGCCAGCAAAAATATCGCCGCGGTAGATTCGGCGCGCCGCTACACGACCGAGCATGGACGCACCAACCCGCAGCTGATTGACGCGCTGGAAGGCGAATACCTGCCACGCATCCGCGCTAGCTTGCGTCCCGTGCAACTGCCTGTCATGCCCGCGTTGGGCTTGGAGATGGAACGGTTGCTGGCGCCGATCGTCGTGCACAACGAGATTTATGGCTATATGTGGATCATCGCCGATGTGCAGGCGCTGACGCCGATCGACATGATGGCCATCGAGATCGGCGCGACGGTGGCGGCGCTGCTGATGCTGTATCAAGAGTCATTGGCGGCGGCAGAGGCCTCGTTGAAAGGCAGCTTCGTGGCGCAGTTGATCGAGGCAAAGGGCGATCCACAAAGCATCTTACGCGATCAAGCGCTGCGCTATGGCGTGGATCTGCGTTTGCCCTGGCGTATGCTGCTGGTCAGCCTGGGGGCGGCGTTGGCGCCGGCTGTCACACGCGCCTATCGCGCCATCAACCGCGTTCTGGCACAACGAGAGACCGAGGCGGTGGCGGCGCAATTTGCCGGACAAGTGGTCATTCTGGCGCAGGAAAATGCCCGCTGCCAAGCGCTTGCGGCGGCGCTGTTGGAGCGGCTGGAAGGGGACGCGCGCATCGCTATCAGCGGCGTCTGCCAGGGAGCGCAAACGGTCGGCTCTGCGCACACGCAATGCGCCGATACACTGATTATCGGCGGGCGCATCCAGCCGGCGCGGCGGCTTCATCACTTCGACACGCTCGGCTATATCTACATCTTGTATCAGGCGGGCGCGGACAGTTTGTCGCACAATGCCCAGGTGCCGCTGCTGCGCCGCTTGCAGGCAGAACAACAAGTCGATCTTTATCATACATTGGAAGTCTATCTGGATGCTGGCGGCAACAGCGTCCAGACCGCGCAAGCCCTTTGCATCCACCGCAGCACCTTGAATTATCGACTGGCGAGGATTCGTGAAGTCTGCGCGGTGGACTTGTCTGCGCCGAGCACACGCCTCGACTTGCAAGTCGCGCTCAAGCTGATGCGACTATTTGACAAGGCGGATTGACGAGGCAAGTTTCGCTTCAGGCTGGGCGCGCTGTAGGTATCGACGCAGAGTCCAGCGCCACAGCCACGGCGATAGCGTGCGCTTGTGTGTGGCTGAGGCTGATATCCCAAGCCGTCAGTTGCAATGAATCTGCCAATCGCCAAGCCGCTCCATGCAAGACCAGGCTCGGTCGCCGGCGCGGATTGTCGGTGCGGATTTCGATCTCGCGCCAGGCCACATCGCCAATGCCACTGCCCAGCGCTTTTGCCACGGCTTCTTTGCCAGCGAAGCGCGCAGCCAGGCGATGGGCTTTGTCGGCGCAGTCTTGCCGTTCGCCAGCGGTAAAGAACCGGTTAAGAAACCGTTCGCCGCCGCGTTCGATGCCAGCCGCGATGCGCGCGCATTCGACCATATCCACGCCACAGCGAATCATTCAGCAGATGCCCGCCTCGCTGCTAGCGCGAAGACGGCTCCACTGCGATAATAGCCATTGGCTTGCAAACGGGCTGAGGATGGATGATGTTTCATTGCCGGTTCATGATGATTCTGTGTCTGTGTGCCTTGGCGCTGGTTGGTTGCGGACCCACAGTGGAGTCTACCCCGACAGCCACGCCCATTCAACACCAGCAAGTGACCTACCTCGCCAACCGTCTGCACCCCGGCTTCGAGTTACGTTTGCCGATGGACTGGCACTACAGAGTGACCGAAAGTGGTCTCATGCTGTCCAACGACCCCAGCGCGCTGGAAGCGACCAGCAACAGCAGCGCCATGTCCGCCAATACCCTGGTGGCCGATCTGTCGCTGCGGACACCAGCCGAAGTCATCACGATCGGCGCGCGCAACGCTGCCAGCCTACTGGATGCCTTCGTGGGCAGGTCGCCAGATGCCCCAGACGAATCGGAATATCGAGCTGCCGAGCTGCTGGCAATCAGCGGGCGGGATGCGGCGCAGCTTTCGGCGACAATCGGCGACAACGATACACTCTTGCTGGCGCTGGCGCTGGATGACCACTACCTGCTGGCGGTGACGGTCGCGCCAAAGGATAAAATGCAGGCGCTGGCGGCAGACTTGAGCGAGATCTTCACTTCTGCGCAACTGCTGCAAGCACAATAGCAGCCGCCTGTAAAAAACCAGGGAGATCATGGTGAGTTTTCGTTTTCGCTTGCGCCAGCGCTATTGGGCATTGGCAGCGCCGAGGCAAATCTGCAGCTACTTGCGATCGGCTGTGGAGCCATGTCTGCAGATTGGCACGGGACCCAATCCCTTGCCCGGCTGGCTGAATACGACTCTGACGCCCTTCCAGCCCGGCACAATCTTCTTGGATGCCAGCCGGCCCTTCCCTATCCCCGCTGCCAGTTTTGCGCTCGTCTTCGGTGAGCATGTTATCGAACACCTGGAATTTCACGAAGCCGCGCTGATGCTGCGGGAATGCTTGCGCGTGCTGCGGCCCGGCGGCCGGTTGCGATTGGCCACGCCCGACCTGGCGCAGATCATCGCGCTGTATACGCGCCCGCAGGCTGCGCCACAGCAGGCCTACATCCGCTGGATTATGGATACATTCCGCCCACAGATCGGCGAATACAACCCAGCCCATGCCATCAACCAGTCTTTTCATGGTTGGCGGCACAAGTTCATCTATGACGCCCCGACCTTGCTACATGCGCTCGAAAAAGCGGGCTTTTGCGAAATCCAGCGCCTCGAGCCGGGCCAAAGCGGCGATGAACGGCTGCGTGGCATCGAGCAGCACGGTGACCTGGTGGGCAACGATGCCGCCATGCGCTACGAAACGATGGTATACGAAGCGCGCAAACCCTGAGCCGGCCCAGCTGTTTCAGAATTCACAATGCCATTTGTGGGCATGTTCAGCTATGATTTACGCCTTGATGCGATAGCAATGAGCCGAGTGGTACGCGCCTATGCCTGTTTATACCTATCGCCGTGAGGACGGCACGACTTTTGATATTCGCCAGCGCTTTGGTGACAGCCCGTTGCAGACTTGCCCAAACAGCGGGCAGGCCGTCCAACGTGTGATCCAGCCGGCGGGCATCATTTTCAAGGGCAGCGGCTTTTATGTCAACGACAACAACAAAGCCAAAAATCCCGCCAAACCGGCCGCCAATGGCAATGGCAATGGCAAATCCGCGGACAAGGCCGAACAACCCGCCGAAAAAGCCGAAAACAAAGCTGACAACAAACCGCCCAGCAAAGACAAGCTGCCCGCAGCGGCAAAATAAGGGTGGAAGCGACGATGGGATGACCCCGATGCGACTTTATTTTGTGCGACATGGCATCGCCGAAGACCTGGCCAGCAGCGACTTCGCGCGAGCGCTGACTCCGCGTGGCATGCGGCGCGTCAAGACATCAGCCACAGTCATGCGAACGCTCGGCATCCAGCCACAGCGCATCTATAGCAGCCCTCGTCTGCGCGCGCGACAAACCGCCGAAATCATTGCGCAGGCGCTGGGCCGGGATGTGGACCTGGCTGAGTCGGTCAATTTCGGCTTTGACCTGGCCGATGCGCGCCGCCTGAGCGACGCTTGTGATGCCGACGCCGAGATCATGTTTGTCGGGCACAACCCGGATATGAGCGAGATCGTCAGCGAATTGACGGGCGTGACGGTAGCCATGAAGAAAGGCGGGCTGGCGCGGGTGGATGCCTATGCTGCGGAAGCAGCTGCTGGCGAGCTGGTCTGGCTGATCGCGCCCAAGGTATTCGATGCCCTGGCAGATAGCGAGCAGACGGGCTTAGTACCTGCGCCGGCGCAAAAATTGCCCGATACGATGGCTGGCCTGCACGAGCTGATCCACCACCGCTGGAGCCCGGTTGGCTTTGACCGCGAGCGCCCCATCAAGCGCAAAACCCTGTTGGGCATATTGGAAGCGGCGCGTTGGGCGGCATCGTCCAGCAACTTGCAGCCTTGGCGTTTTATCGTGGCGCGCCGCGAAGACGAGGCCGAATTCGCCAAATTGCTAGCGGTGCTGCGAGAAGGCAATATCGCCTGGGCACAACATGCCGCCGTGCTGATGGTCGCCTGCTCGCGCAAGTTCCGCAAAGAGAATGTGCCCAACCGACACGCCGGGCACGATTTGGGCTTGGCTGTGGGACAGATGGTCTTGCAAGCCTTATCACAAGGCATCTATGTCCACCAGATGGGCGGCTTCTTCCCCGAAAAAGCGCGCCAACAGTATGCAATTCCCGACGACTTTGAACCCTATACCTGCATCGCCTTTGGTTATCGCGGCGGCGATCTCGGGCATCTGGCCGAGGCACAACGTGGACGCGATGCCACTGCGCGAGAACGTCAGCCCCTGGACGAGATGGTCTTCGCCGGCGGCTGGGCGCAGGGGGCAGACTTCCTCGACTAGCGGGCAAAGACGGCAACATGGCGCGTTATTTGGTCACGGGCGGAGCGGGTTTTCTGGGCATCAATCTGTGCCGTCATCTGCTGACGCGCGGGCACGAAGTCGTTTCGCTGGATATCGCCGACTTTGATTATCCCGAACGCGAGCAAATACGCGAAGTGCGCGGCGACATTCGCGACCGTGAGGCTGTCGACCAAGCCATGCAAGACGCAGACATTGTTGTGCATTGCGCGGCCGCCCTGCCCTTGTACACGCGGGATGCGATCATGAGCACCGATGTAGATGGCACGCGCGCGGTCATCGATTCGGCGCGGCAGCATGGCGTCGAGCGCATCATTCACATTTCATCCACAGCAGTTTATGGCATCCCCGATCATCATCCTCTGCACGAAGACGACCCGCGCATCGGCGTCGGCGCCTATGGCGAGGCAAAAATCCTGGCGGAAGATATCTGCTTCGCCGAGCGCGAGCAGAGCCTGGTCGTGCCGGTTATCCGCCCCAAATCCTTTGTGGGTCCCGAGCGGCTGGGCGTGTTCGCGCTGCTTTATGACTGGGCGAAAGACGGACGCGGCTTCCCCCTGTTGGGCGACGGGCGCAACCGCTATCAGCTGCTGGATGTCGACGACCTGTGCGCAGCCATCAGCCTGTGTGCCGAATTGCCAGCCGAGCGCGTCAACGAAACATTCAACATCGGCGCGCAAGACTTCGCCACGATGCGCGAAGATTATCAGGCTGTGCTGGATTATGCCGGCTTTGGCAAGCGCATCATACCCTTGCCCGCCGCCCCCGCGATATGGCTGCTGCGCGCGCTGGAAATGTTGAACCTGTCGCCGCTGTATAAGTGGGTCTATGAAACAGCTGCCAAAGACTCCTATGTCTCGATTGAGCGGGCAGAGGCGCAGTTGGGTTTTGCGCCGCAATACAGCAACCAGGACGCGCTGCTGCGCAACTT
>JAJDZQ010000133.1 GCA_022824565.1 Anaerolineae bacterium
CGTTTGTTTTTGTCGAAGTGCAGCTCGACCTCCGCCTGGAATGGGCAGCGAGCCGCGCTGGCCACCTTGCGGCACCAGTAATTCTTGCCATCGTCGGCGCGAGACAGGTCGTTAAGCGGGTCGACACGGATGCGCAGCACCTGCTTGCACATCTTCGGGCGCACATAAAAATAGATGCCGCGGTCTTCGTCGCGTCCGCCGCCACCGAACAAGCTCTTCAATATATTCATCGTCCGTTTCCTCAGCCCGTTTGCAGGTCCCAAGCCGCGATATCCGCTGTGATAGCGTGCGCGGTCATGTCCAGATGTACGGGCGTCACGCTGATGTAATCGCGGTGCACCGCCCACAGGTCTGTGCCCAGTTCGTCGGTGTCGCCAGTCGGTGGTTCGCCGCCGATTCTCACCAGGTTTTCGCCCACATGCACCAGCTTGTCGCGATAATCACGCAGGCCCTGCCGCGTAACCCGAATGCCGCGCAGCTCGTCGGCGCTGTCAACCGCCGGCACATTCACATTCAGGATGGTCAGCGGAGGCAATCCCCGCGCCAGCACCTGCTCCACGATGTGAGTTGCCGCCTGTGCCGCCAGCGCATAATCGTTGACGGCATTGGCATCGGCGCGCGCCAGGGAAAATGCCACAGCCGGCAACCCATGGATCGCGCCTTCCAGCGCCGCGGTCACTGTGCCGCTGTAGGTCAAATCCTGGCTCATATTCTCGCCGCGGTTAATGCCCGAAACGACGATAGCGGGCTTTTGTTCCACCAGCCCCAGCAGCGCCAGCGCGATGCAGTCGGCCGGCGAGCCTTCCACAGCCAGCGCATCGATGTCATGGCCGATCGTGCAGCGATGATAGCGAATATCTTGCGAGAGCGTGATCTTGTGCCCACTGGCGCTTTGGTTGGTGTAGGGCGCGCAGACCTGCACATCGCCCAGCGAACGCATCGCTCTTGCCAAAGCGAGGATGCCCGGCGCGGCATAGCCATCATCATTGGTCACCAGGATAGCAGCCACGCTAGCCGCAATCGCCCAAAGCCAGGGTGAATGGCTGGCTGGTCGCGCTGTTGTCGCTGGTGTCGGTCTCTGCGACCTGGATGCCGCCCACGGTCACGCGGATGATCAGGTCGGTTGCGAGCGGTTCGCGCAGGGTGAGCGCCGCATCCAGCTGATAACTCTCGTCTGCATCCAGCCCCTGCATCAGTGTGATCGGCTCGGCCATGACGACTTCGCTACTTTCAGGCCTCAGCGCTTCGATAATTGGCAAGCCCAGCGTCGGCGCGCGATGTGTGCCGATGTTGCGGATGGTCGCGCTGACGGCGATCTCTTCTCCGCAAACGGGCGCTTCGGGCTGCAGGCGCAGATCGTCTACCACCAGGTTGGGCAGGGGCGGCGGTGGGCCAGTCTCGGCGGGCAAGCCAGAGATATCGACTTCAACGACCGACTCGGCCAGCAGCCAGACCTGCGCTTCGTCTTCGCGCAGAATGCGATACCAGTTGCGATAGGGGCTGACCGCCACGATGACGATAGGCGCGTCCCTGTCCAGGCTGCCGATGATGTCGTGGTCGACGCTAGGACCGCGGCGCAATTCGCTGGGCTGGATGAGCATCGCGGTCACATACGGTTGATCCAGCGCGTCGGTCGCAGCATTGCCGGCTGCATCATCCTCTGTAGTTGCATCTGTTTCGGCGCGGTCTGGCTCGGACGGCTGGCTCTCTCCGCGCGCGATTACGCGGATCGTAACATCGGCTCGCGCAGAAGTGCCATCTCCGCGCTCTGCCATCACCGCCAATTGATAATTGCCCGGATTGCTGGTGGGCCAGTCGATGCGAAAAGGCAGCGCCGCAGCGCCAGTTTCGTTGGGGTTGATTTTTTCACCAAGCAGCGCATCGTCCAGCAGCACGCTGATTCGCGCCAGGTCTGCGCCGGCATTTTCCACACGCGCCTGCACAATCACAGTCGTGCCAGCCAGAAAAGTCTGGTTGGGCAGCGGCGCGCCAATGATGATCTGTGGCGGACCTTCAAAGCGCGAGGCAGCTCCCGGCGGCGCGAACATCAGGTTGCAGCCAGCGCCAGCCAGCACAAGCGCTGTCAAAAGACATGCCCGTATCCAGCTCGCTGTGATGCCCGATGACATGGACAATGCTCCCGCGCTTCTAGGCTTGGCCTACACCGTCAGTCTAGCAGAATACGACCACTTTGGCTACCATAGCGGTGGCGGGGCAGGCAGGAGCAAGCATGTCAAATCTGCGCGGCAAGCGGCTTGTATTGGGCGTCTGTGGCAGCATTGCCGCCTACAAAGCGGTCGATCTGGCCAGTCAGCTGACCCAAGCCCAGGCCCAGGTCGATGTCATCATGACTGCAGCTGCCCAGCGATTCGTGAGCGCGCTGACCTTCCAGGCGGTTACGGGACGGCCTGTTTACAAAGACCTGTGGCAGAGCGGCGCTACCGACCAGTTGCCCAGCCACATTGCGCACATCGGTTTGGCAGAATCCGCCGATCTGTTGATTATCGCGCCCCTCACCGCCCATACACTGGCAAAGCTGGCGCAGGGCATGGCCGACGACCTGTTGACAGTGAGCGCGCTGGCGGCCGCTTGTCCGCTGCTGCTGGCACCGGCCATGGATGGCAATATGTTCGATCATCCCGCCACCCAAGCCAACATCCAGACTCTGCAATCACGCGGCGCGCACCTCGTCCAGCCAGAAAGCGGACCGCTCGCCAGCGGACTCAGCGGCACCGGACGTCTGCCCGAGACGGCGACCTTGCTGGGGCATATCCGGCGCGTGCTGGGCTTGCCTGGCGAATTGGCTGGCCAGAAGCTGGTGGTGACGGCTGGTGGCACCCGCGAGGCGCTCGACCCCGTTCGCTATCTGAGCAATCGTTCCAGCGGCAAGCAGGGTTATGCGATCGCTCAGGCGGCTCTCGATGCTGGCGCGCGCGTCGTGTTGATTTCGTCCGCGCAGCATCTGCCAGCTCCGGTCGGCGCGCAACTGGTGCCTGTCGAATCGGCAAAGTCCATGCGGCAGGCGGTGCTGGAGCAAGTGGACGGGGCGGCGGCGCTGGTCATGGCGGCGGCTGTGGCAGACTATCGCCCGCGGCAGGTCGCTCCAAAAAAGATCAAAAAGGCGGCGGCGGCGCTGCGGCTGGAATTGACGCGCACCGACGACATCTTGCTGGCTGTCAAAGCCCAGCGCCAGGCCAGCGGCTATCCGGTCATCGTGGTCGGGTTCGCAGCCGAAAGTGAAAACTTGCTGGAAAATGCCAGCGGCAAGCTGCAGAGCAAAGGCCTGGATTTGTTGGTGGCAAACGACATCACCGCGCCAGATGCCGGCTTCGCGGTCGACAACAATCGTGTGCTTGTGCTGGATGCGGACGGCGGTTTACAGCGCATTGAGCTGAGCAGCAAAGCCAGCATCGGCGCGGGCATCGTCCAGCGCGTCAGTAGCTTGTTGGATTAACGCCCTAGTCCAGGCTCAGCCCCAGTGCCTGCACGGCCTGCAACGCGCGGCAATGCGCCACATAACCCGCCAGGGTCTGCGCGCAGCCAACCCGATAATAGGCAATCAGCCATTCCACGCCAGCCGCAGCGAACCCCGTCTGCCGATAAACAATCCGCGCGCCGCTATCCATATCGCAGAAAGCAAGCTGGATGCTGGTAGCGGCCGCCCAGCTTGGGTCTTGCCAGGTATAGGCGAGGCTGTGCGGTGGCTGCCACTGCGTGATGCGCCCGATAACCAGCTCGCTGCCATCGGCGAATGTTTCATAATAGCGTCCGCCCGGCTGAGTCTCGAAGCGAATGTGCTGTGGTCGGGTCGTCTTGGGCGCGAAGCTGTATGGGAAGACGCCTTGCCGGGGCCACCAGCTGTCTATCTGCTCGGTATAGACCGCAAAAGCCGACCGGGCGGGCAAGGGAACGGTCTGTTCCAGTTCGATATCGGACATGGGTTCTCCTTACTCCGCCGGCAATACATCATACGCATACGATACCATCGTTATCACGGTCGTTCCTGTGCGGAATAGGGGGATTGCATTGCCAAAACTCACCCCCTCAATCTCCCCGACAGGTCAGGGGTAGGCAAATCACGCACGGATTTTGTCGTCATGTCGTGAGACAGCTCCCGAAAACCCCCCTCTCCGACTCGTCGCGGAGGGGCCGGGGGTGGGGTTAAATCGCCCACGCAGATCTGGCAGCTCGGAAGGGTGGTAAAATCCAGGCCACATTTGCGGACAAAGGGGAGGTGGCAGATGACGATTCGCATGGCATTCACTGGCACAGGGCATATCTCGCGGGTGCATGCGCGGGCGGCACAAGCACAAGCGGATGTAGAACTGGTGGCGGTCGTCAACCACCGCGAAGAGTCCATGGCTGATTTTGCGGCGCAATTCCATATCGCGCGGCAATATCCCACTATCGAGGCGCTGCTGGCTGATGGCGGGGTGGATGCCCTCAGCGTCAATACGCCCAATTACCTGCACGCGCCGCAATCTATCGCCGCATTGCAAGCTGGCATACATGTCATGGTAGAAAAGCCTATGGCGCTGAATGCGGAAGAAGCGCTTGCTATGCAGCGCGCCAGCCAAACCTCGGCTGCCAAGCTGATGGTGGCGCACTGCTGGCGTTTTGACGAAGAAGTCAGCTGGCTGCGAGCGCAAGTCAAGAGCGGGCAACTGGGCGATATCCTGCGCACCAAGGGACACGGCGTGCATGTCAATTGGGGTCCGGGCGGCTGGTTCACCGACGCGCGTTATGCTGGCGGCGGGGCGCTGGCCGATATGGGCATCCATGCCATTGATGTGGCGCGCTGTTTGCTGGGCGATCCGCAGCCGACCAGCGTTTATGCCCGCATCTCCACCGATTACACACAGGGCGAGGTCGATGACAGCGGCACCATCTGGATCAACTGGGCAAATGGCGCCAGCTCTATCATCGAATCGGGCTGGTGGTGGCCCCATGCAGATGGACCCGAAGCCAGCACGCAGCTTTATGGCAGGCGCGGCTGGGGGCAGCTCTTCCCCACCCGCCTAGAAATCCCCGCTGGCGAGGCAGCAACAGTGTCGATCATCGACCCCGGTTTCCCGCCTGTGCGCGAAGACCACTGCCCGCAGAGCATGTACGACCGGCAGATGGCGCATTTCATCGACTGCATACGCGCCGACAAGACGCCTGTGCCCGGCGCCGCCGAAGGCCTCGTCAATATGCGCATCGTGGATGCCGCGCTGGAAAGCAGCCGCAACGGGTGCTTGGTCTCGCTGTTGTAGCTGCCGCGGTCGCTTGGGGGGAGCGCTTGACTCGCCAGTATCGTTTCTTTACGATGATTGTAGGCAAGTGTCTCTACACACAACCAATTTGGGAGAAACAATGAACAAGATCAAAGCTGCTGTCAGGATCATCCCGCTGCTATGCCTGTTGGCGCTGACGGCGCTTCCGCTGCAAGCCCAGGCCACAATGGACTCGAGCGTCTTTGCCAGCGCGCGCATCTATTCTCATGTCGACCCCGCAAATATGGACGAGATCGCGCGGCACGCCCTGGAAGGCGTCCTGCCTGTCTTTCAAGCCAGCGATGGCTTCATCGGCTATTATGTGCTCACCACCGATGACAGCCTGATGTCGTTGAGCTTGTTTGAGACGGCCGAACAGGCCTCGGCATCCAACGCAATCGCCAGCGAATCGGTCGCCGAACATATCGCCAGCCTGCTGCCAGAAAGTCCGCTCATAATCGAGGGACCTGTCGGCTTGCAGAAGGTCGTTATGTCCGCGGGCATGGACGCGCCGAACCCAAGTTTCGCCACCGTGCGCATTTACTCCGATGTGGATAATTCGGGCATCGCTGTCGCCAACCAGCTCGCCGAAGAGATTCTGCTGCCGCAATTCCAGGACATAGACGGCTTCTTCGCCCAGCACACCCTGCATAGCGAGGCTGGCAAGACATTCGCGCTTTCGGTCACCCGCTCCGCCGCCGCAGCCGATGCCGCCGACGAGGCTGGCCGGGCATTTTCTGCCGAGCATCTGACCGAAATCCTGCCCGGTGCGCCGACCAGCTACAGGATGCAAGTGCGGGTGGCGGCGCTGGCCGATCTGCATGAAGGCGCGAACCTGGTAGAGGCAGCCATGACCGCCGATCCCTATGTGGGCATCCGCGTCTATTCAGGCGTGGACCCGGCTGACATGGCAGCGGTCGTGCAATCGGTCAACGAAGGATTCTTGCCCATCATCAGCGCAGCCGACGGCTTCATCGCCTACTTTTTGCTGCCGGCCGACGACACGCTGGCGGCCATCAACATCTTCGAAACGGCCGAAGCAGCCGATGCCGCCAACGCCGCCGCCGCCGACTTTGTCGCTGAGAACATTGCGCCGCTGTTGCCCAACGCGCCCAGCATCCTGCAGGGACAAGCCGATGCGCGCTTCTTCGCGCCGCTCGATGGCAGTCTGGATGCCAGCGATGTGACGGTGCTTTATGCTTCGCTGCGCAACTACGACTACTTTGATTTGACCGATAGACCCGAAGCCGCCGAGCTGGTGCGCACGATCTTCATTCCCATCCAGCAGCAAATGACGGGCTTCTTCGGCTACTTTTCCATGCACGATGGCGTGGACAAGTTGAGCGCGTTCAGCGTCTTCGATAGCGAAGCCAACGCCTTGGCCGCCAACGGTGCCGCAGCTGACTTCGTGGCCGACTACATGACGCGTTGGGATTCTGACGAGCCCACGCGCATCAATGGCCAGCTGGGCATCGCTGCGCTGGCCGGCGTCGACATGGGCGCGAACCTGATAGACATGCTGGACGACGCCTAGGCAAAATGCGCGAGGCTAGCCGCAAGCACCGAAGAGCGCGTCTATAGCGGCGCGCTCTTTATGTTTCGGCTAGGGAGGGTAAGGGCCGCACATTAGCGAAAAAGGCGAATAAAATTTCGCTGTTTGATCGGTAGCCATCGCCCTCTCTTTTCAGCAAATTCATGCCTACGAGAGCATTGAGGTCGCGGTTGATGGTGCGGTCGCTCTTGGATGCATAGGCGGCAGCCAGCGCCGGAGTCAACTCGCGGATAGTGGCTGCCCCGACCGGTGCTTCGCGGTCTGTGTCGCCGAGGCTAAGCGCCAATTGTTTTCTGCGCTGCTGCGTCGGGGTCATCTGCTTCGGGAAGACGCGGTGAATATGATCGTGCCAGATAACGACCAATAGTTGCTCATGAATCTCCTCAAGCTGTTCAACGAGTAGGTCGCGATAACCTTCCAAGGCGTATTGGACAAAGTCAAGCATATTGATGTCTGTCGGGTACGAGCCATCGACAAACTCGCCATGTGCCATTTGCAGCTGCAGACGATAACGGGTACGCGTCGAATTGTAGAAGTTACTGAGCAGATGCGCAGCGATATCGGGTACGCCAGCCCGCAATAGGATGGCAAACTCGACCAGTCGCGACAGGCGACCGTTGCCATCGCCGTAAGGATGAATGAAGGCCAGCATCATGTGCGCGACTATCGCCTTAATCACCTGCCAAGCCAGCTTGTAGCGCTCGTGTCCGGCCGGGGCAACATTCTCATCATTCAGCCAAGCGCAGAACTCCTCAACCAGCTGTCGGCAGTCGCTTGGCGGCGCGCCAATGTATCGACCCACCACAACATTGTGCTGTCGCAACTCGCCAACCAGCACGGATGGATCAAGCGTTTCATCCAGGCCCGCCAGTATCAACCTGTGCCAGCGGTTGAGCAGGTCCAACGAGAAGCGCTCTTGAGACCCCAACAGTATTTCGCGACCGACGGCAGTGAGCGCCCCTGCGATATTCTCGACTTCGCGCTGCAAGTATTCGCGAGATGGTGGCAAGGTTAGCCGCCTATCTAAAATTGCGCGAACCTCCAGCTCCGTGAGCGTGCTGCCTTCAATCGCGGTAGTCGCATGCACACCCTTTGATAAATAGATGCTGCGCAATTCTGCGCTCGACTCAGGTGGCATGGGCACGCCTGCCAACTGTTTGATTTGCGACTGAATGTCACCCATTAGCAGCCATATCTTGGGCGATAAAGCGCCGAGGCGGGGCGGGAACTTGATGAAATCATGCGAGCCCATTGTTGACTTCCTCTTTGACCACAGATTTGTCTCACATTTTGTCATACAAGTTGTCCTGTGTAAAGTGGCGACCAGATTATCACGCATGACAGTGACTTGGTTTGCCAGGTACGATTTTCGCCCGCCGCCGCGTCTAACGGGCATTGCAAAGCGAATGACGCTCCAGGCACACCTCCATGACCCGACTGCTCGCCTTGCGCAATCATTTCGGCACGATCCGCTTGATGGCGCTGCAATTCCTGAGCCTGGCTGGCATTGGCGTAGCTTGGCCCTATGTCAATGTCTACCTGACCGATGTCGGCTTTTCGGGCACGGTCATCGGCACTTTGGGCAGTGCTGGCGCCGTGCTTTCGCTGGTGTTGACACCGCTGCTCAACCAGATCGCCGATCGTCGCAATGCGCATCGCCGCCTCTTCATGCTCTATCTGGGCGGATTTGCCATCGCCAATGTGATCTTCGCCACGTCCAATATCCCAGCGTTAATCGTGACGGCTGTGCTGCTCTTCCGCATTACCACCAGCCCCAGCCTGACCCTGGGCATGCAGTTGACCATCACGCAGGTAATCCGCAGCGGCAAAGCGATCCTGGGGCAGATCCGCTCCTTTGCATCGCTGGGTTTTGCAGCGGCGAGTCTGCTGGCCGGGCAGCTTTTCGCGCTGGGTGGCTATCCGTTGCTATTTTGGGTGGGCGCGGCTCTTGCCTTGATAAGCATCCAGGTGGCGACTGTCTTCCCGGCCAAGCCAGCGCAGAAGCACAGCGCCGAAGATGCCAAGCGGCAGCCGCGCAATCGTGGTTTTTATGTGCTGGCTGCCAGCCAATTCTTCATCTCCATGGGCACCTACAACGCCTATGCCTTTATGTTCATCCACTTCAATCAGAATTTGGGGGTGGCTTCGGCGGATATCGGCTTGTGGGCGGCGATTTTGGGCGGGGTAGAAGTGCCATTTACCATGCTGATGGACTCGGTCTTGCCCAAATTCCGCATGCGGAGCGCCTATATCGTCAGCGTCTTGGGCATCGCCGTGTTTACATTTGCGATGGGATTCGTGCCGAACCTGCCTGCCCTGGCGCTGCTGCTGGTGTTTCGCGGTGTGACTTGGCCCGGCTTCTATCTGTCGTCATTTACCCTGGTCAATGCCATCAGCCATCCGGGCAATGTGGCAACCAATCAAGCGTTGCTGCAAGTAACCATGCCATCGATTGCGCTGGTGCTGACAGGCTCGCTCTTTGGCTGGACCTTCGACAATCTGGGCGCAGGCGCATTTTTCGCCATCTGCGCGTTGATGTGCTTGGTCGGCGTGGGAATCGTCATCGCCGGCTTCCGCTTGTTTGACGCGCCCAAATAACCAGCGAGTACACCGCGTAGATTCACCACAAAGGCACAAAGATCTGGAAGGGCGAAAGCCTGTGTCCCCTTGTCACGCAGATTTTTATGACATTTGCCGCCGCCGTGTTATACTGGGCGCAATCTTTCTCTTCCCAGCTGCGGATTCGTGGCGAAAGTGAGAAGCTATGCTGAGCTTTAGGTGGCGCCGGGGCACGGGCGATGGCAAGCTCTGGCTGCGCATTCGGCGCAACTGGCAGCTCTATGTGCTGCTGCTTTTGCCGCTGATTTGGCTGGCGGTCTTTCGCTATGCGCCCATGTATGGAGCGCAGATCGCTTTCCGCCAATATTCGTCGGCATTCGGCATCGAGGGCAGTCCCTGGGTCGGCTTGGCCAATTTCGAGCGCTTCTTCAATTCGCCCAAGTTCGAGCCGGTCATCATCAATACGGTCGTGCTCAGCTTCTATTCCTTGGTCGTTTTCCCCATCCCGATCATCCTGGCGCTGAGCCTGAACCAGGTGAAAGCCCGTCTGTTCCGCAGCAGCGTGCAGATGATCACCTACGCGCCCCACTTCATCTCGACGGTGGTGATTGTGGGTATGCTCTTCCAATTTTTGCATCCGCGCGTCGGCTTTACCGCGGCGATCGCCAATATGCTCGGGCAGGCTCCGCCGAACTGGATGGGCGATCCAGGGGCTTTTCGTCACATCTTCGTCTGGTCGGGCGTCTGGCAAGAGATGGGCTTCAACGCGATCATCTACCTGGCTGTGCTAACGACTATCGATCCTGCCTTGCATGAAGCGGCGGTCGTCGATGGCGCCAACCGATTGCAGCGCATTCGCTATATCGACTTGCCCGGCTTGCTGCCGACGGCGATGGTCTTGCTGGTCTTGTCCACTGGGCGCGTGCTGGAGATCGCCTTCGAAAAAGTATATCTGATGCAGAACCCGCTCAATCTCGGCGTGTCCGAAGTCATCAATACCTATGTATACAAGGTTGGGCTGCTATCGCCGACACTCGATTTTTCCTATTCGACAGCCATCGGTCTGCTGAAAGGGCTGGTAGGCTTGCTGCTCTTGATCGCGGTCAATCACGCCGCCCGCCGCTTGACCAATAACAGCGTCTGGTAATAGGGGCGACCGATGGCTGCAATGACCAGTTACGAAAGCCACATCAACCGGGTCAAAGAGTCGGCTTTTGACCGCGTTTTTATGATGGGCAACACTATTTTTCTGCTCATCATTACGATCATCATTCTGCTGCCTTTGATATTTATTGTCGCCGCATCGTTCAGTTCTGCCGAAGCGGTGACCGCGGGCAGGGTCACCTTGTGGCCTGTCGATTTCAGCCTGTTGGGATACGAGACCATCTTCGAGCACAAAAAGGTCTGGAATGGCTTTGCCAATTCGCTCTTTTATACTTTCTTCGGCACGTTTTTCAATGTGACCATGACCATCATCGCCGCTTACCCCCTCTCGCGGCAAGACCTGGTGGGGCGGCGCGTCATCATATTCGCCTTTGTCTTCACCATGCTCTTCAGTGGCGGCTTGATCCCCACATTTATTGTGGTGCGCGATCTGGGTCTGTACAATACGCGCTGGGCGATGATTCTGCCGACTGGCATCGGTCCCTTCAACCTGTTGATCGCCATCACTTTCTTCCGCACGACCATCCCGCCCGAGCTGAACGAGGCGGCGCGCATCGACGGTGCCAGCGACTTCCGCATATTCCGCAGCGTCATCCTGCCCTTGGCGCGGCCCATCATCGCTGTGTTGGCGCTTTTCTATGCCGTAAACACGCATTGGAACACCTATTTTCAAGCGCTCATCTATTTGAAAGACCAAGAGCTCTTTCCGTTGCAGCTTGTCTTGCGCGAGATATTGATTCAAAACTCGATCGACGCTTCGATGCTGATTGATATCGAAGACCTGGTGGCGCGCGAGGGCTTGCGAGACCTGCTGAAGTATTCGCTGATTGTCGTAGCCAGCGTCCCGGTTATGATCCTCTATCCCTTCGTGCAACGGCATTTCGTAAAAGGCATGACGCTCGGCTCGATAAAGTAGCGAATTCGCGTCATCGAAAGGAGATCGGCTATCGACTGTTTCCGCTTACGATTTAACCTCCCACACGCATAAGAAAGGATTTGACATGAGCAAGAGAACGCTGGTTTTGGCGCTGCTCGGCCTGGTTTTGGCGCTGCCCATGGCTGCTACGGGGCAAGACATGGTATCGGCTCCCGGCGAATTCCCCATCGTGGAAGAACCGATCACGCTGAATATCCTGATGCTGGGCCACGCCATTGTAGAAGACTTCGACACCAATACTTTCACCCATTGGTACAGCGAGCGCACGGGCATCAACCTCAACTTTGATATTGCGCCGCCCAACGAAGGCACAGAGGTGCTCAACTTGACTATCGCCAGTGGCGACCTGCCAGATATTATGGTCGGCTTCAATGTGGATCCATCCACTCTGGCGCTCTTTGGTCCACAAGGCTTGTTCCTGCCGCTCAGCGGTTTGATCGAAGAGCACGGGCACTTTATCCACGAAGTCTTTGCTGGCTCGCCCCAGGTGCGTCCGCTGATCACCTCGCCCGATGGCGAAATCTATGGGCTGCCGCAAGTCAACGAATGTTATCACTGCTTCTATTCCCAGCGCGCCTGGATCAACAGCGACTGGCTGGCGAATGTGGGCATGGATGTGCCACAGACCACCGAGGAGTTCTTCGATGTGCTGATGGCTTTCAAAGAGCAGGATGCCAACGGCAATGGCGACCCGAACGATGAGATCCCGCTGGCGGCGGCCACCACTGGCTGGAACCCCAATATCGATGGCTTCCTGATGAATCCCTTCGTCTTCAGCGAATTCGCGGGCCAGAACCGCTTCTTCGAGCAAAACGACGGCGTGATCACGCAGAATGTCACCAGCGAAGGTTACCGCGAGGGCTTGGGCTACCTGCATCGGCTCTTCGCGGCTGGACTATTTGGCGAAGAGAGCTTCACGCAGCCGATGGACCAGATTAAGCAGCAGGTCGAGGGCGGCGATGCGCCATCCATTGGCGTTGTTGTTGCGGGCGCGCACTCCAACTTCTCCAACATCGGCGGCGATCGCTGGCTGAAATATATCGCCGTTCCCGCCTTAGAAGGACCGACCGGCTTGCGCCAGGTGCCATTCAATCCCTGGGGCGTTGGCTCTGGGCAATGCACCATCAACAGCCGTACGGAACATCCAGTGGCTGCTTTCAAGTGGTGTGATGGCCTGTATGAACGCGAGACGACCCTGCGCTCTGTCTTCGGCATCCCACAGTGGGAAGCCGCTGAAGGCGAAGATGGGCAATGGCGCTGGGCAGAAGAGGGCGAGCCAGCCCTGGGTGGCGATGAGTTCGAATCCATCTGGCGGCGCCTTTCCACATTCGGTTCGCTGCAGAATGTGCACTGGGCACAACGCGGACCCAGCTATCGCCCCAACCACCTGCGCCTGGGCGAGGTGCGCCGCGATGATGCCGGCGGTTTGGAAGTTGTGCTGCTCGAGAATACCCGCGTCGCCTACGAGCCCTACGCCCGAGACATCGAAGATTTGATCCCGCCACTGGCGCTGACCATCTCGCAGGCGGCTGAGGTCACGGAGCTGCGCCTGGCAATCACCGACTATGTGGCGCAGATGACGGCGGAGTTTGTGCTGGGTCGGCAGGATTTGGACGCCGGCTGGGATAATTTCGTCGCCACGCTGGAGAGCCTGGGCATTAACCGCGTCGCCGAGATTTATCAAGCTGCCTACGACGCACAGTACGGCGGGTAGGGCTGCCCCACCCTAAATCCCTCCCCCATAAAGAGGGAGGGACTTCAACAACATTGACTGAACTCCCCTTCCCTCGTTCTGGGGGGAAGGGGCCGGGGGATGGGGGGCATGTGAGGGTCTACCCCACCCCCCAACCCCCTCCCCGAAGCATCAGGGAGGGGGAGCGCATGCAGAGAAAATGAAATCTGATGCTCAATTTCTTGCAGATTAGCAATAAACGCACAGGTTTCTCGACAAGTCACCCTTCCCTGTTGATACGGGGAAGGGCTGGGGATGGGGTAGAATGAA
>JAJDZQ010000049.1 GCA_022824565.1 Anaerolineae bacterium
AAGCAGCCGAAGCCACCTGGCGAATCTGGTGGACTTCCGGCGCGCAAGGCAGAGCCTCGTGGCGCAGGGTCATCGCCAGGTTGCGCAAACTCGACTATCGCGGACCGATCTGCTTCTCGGCTGAATACAGCGATGAAGAGCACGTCGACGAGCTGATTCGCCAAGACCTGGCCTACGCGCGCGGGCTGCTGGCGGAATAACCTGCGGCTTCTTTATACATCCTGGACAAGCCCAATAAATTGATTGGTCGCGCCGGTAACCCCTCCCCCAGCCCAAAGAGTCAGCGTAGGGGAGCCAACCCCTCCCCCAGCCCCTCCCCGTCAGGACAGGGAGGGTAGCCAATGCCTTATGCTCCTCCGGATTGATGGGGTGTGAAAAGCCCCTCCCTCATTTTGGGGGGGGGGGTTTGGGGTGGGGGTCAGCCTCCCCCTGACCCGTCGGGGGGATTGAGGGGGGTGAACCTGTCGGGAGGACCGAGGGGGTAACATTGCAATACTTGCTTGCCAAGGCTACACTGCGCCATAAGAGTAGTCCACAAAGGGAGATGAATCGCTCAATGACCAAGAACCTCATCTACATCGCCAACGGCGGCGACGGTCCCTGCGGCATCACCATTGCCGAGCTTGATACCACTAATGCCCAGCTCATCATCCGCGAGCAGCTGACCGACATCAGCGAATGCCACTACCTGAATCCCCATCCCAACGGGCGCTTCCTGCTCGCCACCACCATGGACGAAGGCGTACAAGTTGTCTCCTATGCCATTGCAGGGGACGGGGGGCTGCGGCGCGTCAACAGCCAGCCGGCGGCTGGTACTTCGCCCGCTTATGTCTGCGTCGATGATAGCGGGCAACATGTATTGCTCGTGAACTATGTCAACGCGGGCGCGCGCGGCAATATCCGTGTCTATCCTCTGGCGGAAAACGGTGCGATTAGCGAATGCAGCGAACATATCGAGATTGATGACCCAACCGGACCCAACCCCGAGCGTCAAGATGTTTCCCACCCGCACATGATCGTAACAACGCCCGACAATCGCCATGCGGTCGTGCCAGATTTGGGCACGGACAGGGTCTATCTCTATGCGCTGGATGCCGCCGCGGGCAAGCTGAACCCGGCGCAGTCGCTGGAATTGCCTGGCGGCGCGGGACCGCGGCATGTCGCCTTTCACCCCAGCTTGCCGCTTATGTATGTCATCAACGAGTTGGATTCCACGTTGGCGACCTTCGCTTATGCTGACGACGAAAACTGGACGCGCCTCTCGGTCGAATCGACGATGCCGCGATATTATGTCCAGCCGGCCGACAGACCGAATACCTGCGCTGATGTGCATGTCCACCCGAACGGTAGATTCCTCTACGGCAGCAATCGCGGGCACGATTCCATCGTGATTTACGCCCTAGACGACGCCGGCTTGCCGAACCTGCTGGCTTATGAGGCGACGCGAGGAGCTTGGCCCCGCGCCTTCATGATTGACGCCAGCGGCGAATTCCTGGTGGTCGGCAACCGCCACAGCGACAACGCGGCGGTTTTTTCGATTGACGCCGCGAGCGGGCGGCTCACCTTCCGCTCTTCAGTGACGATGACGGCGCCCATCGCCTTCAAAATGGTGGGCTAGCCATGCGCGTCCTGATCACCGGCGGGGCTGGCCTGGTCGGCGCGCCAATCAGCCGGCGCTTTGTGCAGCTGGGCTGGGATGTCCGCGTCATCGGCATTGATCCCGACTGCGATCTGGCCGGCGTTCGATATGCCCAGTGCGATATCCGCGACTTTGCCGCCCTGAAAGCGCAGGTGCAAGGCTGCGACGCGATTGTGCACCTGGCGGCCATCCCCAGCACGCGCACGCACCCAAATGCCGAGCTATTTGATATCAATGTCGCCGGCACATTCAATGTCTTTGAAGCGGCAGAACAGGCTGGCGTCAAGCGCATCGCCCAGGCCAGCTCGATCAATGCCATCGGCGGCTTTTGGGGCTGCGACGACCGGCGCTACGAAACCTTCCCGCTGGACGAGGCGCATCCGCTGCATACGACAGACGCCTATTCCTATTCCAAACAAATGGTGGAAGAGATCGCCGCCTATTATCAGCGCCGCGCCGGCATCAGCAGCGTCTCTTTTCGGCTGCCGGCGGTGTGGAATGATGCCACGGTCGCCCGCGAAAAACTGCACGAAAATGCCGCCCGACAACGCCAGCAGCTAGACGACTTCGCGCGCTTGCCAGAACCGCAGCAGCAACTGCAGTTGGCGGATGCGCGGCAACGTGCCGATGCGCTGCGCGCCAAGAAGCCCATGGAGCTGGCTAGTTTGCGGGCGGGCCTCTTCGAGCAAGAAGCCCCACAGGACGATTGGCTCTTTGACGCCATGTTCTACGGGCGCTTCAACTTCTGGACATTCATCCACACCGATGATTCGACCGCGGCATTCGAGTTGGCGCTGACTGCCGAGTTCGCAGGCGCGCACCCCCTCTTCGCCAACAGCGATCGCAACTGGCTGGGCGTGCCCACCGAGACTCTGCTGCGCCGCTTTTATCCAGAAGTTCCTCGCCGGACGCGCAAAATCGTCGGCGATGAAAGCCCTGTCAGCATCGAGCGGGCGCGCGAACTGCTGGGTTTTGCGCCACGGGTGCGCGCGCTTTCGGATGTCGGCGTTGCGCAAGTTTAGCCGTTGGCATACGCGCCGCTGCTGTAGACCACGACGTTGTTGACGACTTCGCCCTCTTCATCCAGCGGGCTTTGCGCCGTCCATTGATAGAGCCAGCGCGCATCGCTGATGCTCAGGTTGACGCAGCCATGACTGCGCCGATAGCCATAGTCATCGTGCCAATAGCTGCCGTGCAGACTGATATCGCCGTCAAAGTACATGACCCAGGGCACTTGCTGCAGCGCATACGCATCGGGAGCGCCGGCCGCGCTGCGCATGCTGTCCTGCTCCAGCCGCGCCCATATCGGGTAGATGCCCTCGCGAGTCGGAAAATCTGGCAAGCCGCTGGATATGATGGTGGCGAATACGGGCGCATTGTCTGCATAGGCGATCAAGGTCTGCTCGAAGAGGTCCACAGCCAGCCAGCGCCCCGCAACGCCAGGCGGCTTCTCGATTGGCGCGAATTTGGCGACAAATTCTTGTCGCAGCCAGCGCCGCGGACCTACCAGATACCACACATGCCCAGCTAAATCTTCCGCCCGCGCATAGATATTGACCAGCTCATAGCGCCGCGTGACATAGCCGCTTTCTGGGCTGCGCGGTCCACCTGGCTCCAGCGAGGCGTAAATGCCCGTCTTGTCCAGGATGATTGCAAAGGGATGCTGCCAATCCGCCGGCAGCAAAAAGCCGCGCAATGACGAAGCCCGCGTTATGTCTGTGTCCTCGCGTCGCAGCCAGTGGCCGTCCGCGCCTTGAAGCCAGTTTGGTCGGCTTGTGTCGATGGCGCGCACAAAGTTGAAGCCAGCCGCCATCTGCCCAACCATCTCGCCATCTGGCGCTGCGTATAGACGCGCAGCGG
Organism: Anaerolineae bacterium; assembly: GCA_022824565.1. Classification (GTDB taxonomy): domain Bacteria; phylum Chloroflexota; class Anaerolineae; order Aggregatilineales; family Phototrophicaceae; genus UBA6055. The sequence goes on from JAJDZQ010000049.1 coordinate 3,500, forward strand.
ACTTCACACGCCAAAAGCTGTAGACATTCAGGCTATAGGCATCGAGCGGCGCTCTTTCCAAGACCGGGCGAGGGAAAGCCGCCATCATTTCGAAGCATTCGGAGCTATTCGCCGCCGCCACAGCTGCCGCCAGGCCAGGTTGCCGCGCTGCGCAAGGACTGGGATCATAGGCCAGTTGGATAGCCAAGCCCTGCGCTGCTGCCCCAGCCGAGACAATCAGGGCGATCACCAGCAGCGAGATGAATCGACGCGCCATACCTGTCCTTTCCTGTTTAACGCCCAATCATAACACAGCCGCCGCTATGGAGTGCTGAGGATCGCGGATCGGCCCGCATTTGCCCCCCACGACCCCTTCCTTAATCCCTCCGCCATAGAGAGGGCAGGTTTTCTACCCCATCCCCGTCCCTTCTCCATATCAATAGGGAAGGGAGACTCGTCGAGAAACCAGTGCAATTATTGCAATTATTGCAAGAAATTGAGCATCAGATTTCAATTTCTCTGAATGCGCTCCCCCTCCCTGATGCATCGGGGAGGGGATTGGGGGTGGGGTAGACCCTCACATGCGCGCCATCGGAAACCTGGCCTGTCCTCCGGTCCTGACGAGGAGTGGCCGGGGCTGGGGGCGCAGCGTTGTCAACTCCTCAAAATCACTACAGCCGCCGCTCTCGTCTGTGGCATCGTTGGCATCTCTGCGGTTACTATCTGTGACAGAGGAGCCGCAAACCATGACTCGAATCGTCCGCATGGGCACGCGCCGATCGCAGCTTTCCCACTGGCAGGCACAGCATGTCGCCGCTCTGATCGCACTGCTGCGCGCCGACATCCGCATTGAAATCTGCGAATACAGCACGCGTGGCGACCAGCTGTTGGATCAGCCGCTGCCGGCTATCGGTGGCAAAGGCGTCTTTACGCAGGCCTTGGAACAAGCGCTCTTGGCTGGCGAAATCGACTGCGCCGTGCACAGCCTAAAAGATTTGCCTGTCGACAGCTCGCCCGGCTTGGTTTTGGCGGCGATCCCCGAACGAGGCGATCATCGCGATGCGCTGGTGAGCCGAAACGGAGAGAGCCTGGCGCAGCTGCCAACTGGCGCGCGCATCGGCACAGGCAGTCCACGCAGGCGCGCCCAATTGCTGGCCTTGCGCGGCGATCTTATTGTGCTGGATATCCGCGGCAATATGCCCACGCGCATCAACAAGCTGCGCAGGGACGACAGCTATGACGGGCTGGTGCTGGCGGCGGCTGGATTGCAGCGGCTGGGCAGGGCAGCGGACATCAGCCAGATCTTTAGCGAGCAGCAGCTGCTATGCGCGGCCGGGCAGGGCGCTTTGGCGGTGCAGTGCCGGGTCGAAGACCGCGACTTTTTTTCCGCATTGACGCATTTGCCCAGCGCGTTGGCGACCGCTGCCGAACGAGCCTTTTTGCGCGGACTGCAAGCCGGCTGCGCATTGCCGGTCGGAGCGTATGCCGCTGTTGCTGATGGCGCCCTCAGTTTGCAGGGATGTGTGATGTCGCTGGATGGACGCGCCAGGATTGAGCTGCGCCGACAGGTCGAAGCGCCGTTGTGCGACGAGTCGCTGGCGACGGCGCACACCCTGGGCGAGGCGCTGGCGAAGGAAGCCTTGGCAAACGGCGCCGGCGAGTTGTTGAGCGAGTCATGAACACAGACAAATCTCTGGCGGGCGCGCGCATTGTGGTGACTCGCGCGCGGCATCAGGCAGAGCCCGTGGCAAGGTTGATTCGTGAACGTGGCGGTGTGCCGCTGCTGTATCCATGCCTGGCCATGGCTCCAGCCGACGACTTCTTGCCGCTTGATGACTCGCTGTGTCGGTTAGGCGAATTTGACTGGCTCGTGTTCACCAGCAGCAATGCCGTCGCCGCGGTTGCCGACCGCCTGCGCAGCGTCGGGACCCAGCCAGATTGGTCGCAGGTGGCCATCGCTGCTGTGGGCGCGCAGACCCGTGATGCAGTCAGGGCTGTTTTCGGTCGCGATGCAGATTTCTTGCCCGAACAGGCGAATGCGCGGGGGCTGGCGCAGGGGCTGCCAGTGCCCCGGGCGGCGCGGGTATTGCTTCCACAAACAGACCGAGCCGATTCTGCCACCGCTCAAATCCTTCGTGATCGTGGCGCGGCGGTTTCGCCCGTTGTCGCCTATCGCACTGTCATGGGCAGCGGCGGCATCGACCTGGCGGCACAGGTATCGCAGGGCAATATCCAGGCTTTGACCTTCGCCAGCCCGTCGGCTGTGGAATTTCTCCTCCAGCGCTGTCCCCAGCCACAACTTCTCGCGTTGCCCGCTGCTTGCATCGGCGCGACCACAGCACGAGCCGCCCGCCGCCTGGGTTTTGCAAGGCTGGTCGTCCCACCGGTCGGCGGATTATCAAAAATGCTGGAAGCGCTGGCACAATTTTTCTTGACGCAAGCAAATTTTGCAGAAGAGTTGTGAGTGCTGGCATTCCATAGAGATGATTTAATGATAATTTTGTTGTCCAACAGCAAATCGTCTCTATAATGAAACTATGGTAACTAATCGCTTGCGTTTATTCGTAGCAGGATCGTTTGATATGGAGCGCATAAAGAACATCTATACGCATGACAAATTCACTGAAAGCGCGCAGTATTGGAGCCCCGAGTCAGAAAAATACGCTGCTGGCAGTCATTTGATAAGCGCCTTGCGAGCCGGCTGGCTGTTGGCCATGCCCAGGGTGCGCGCCCGACAAATTTGGAATAGCGGCAGCCGCGCCCGCACATTATATGAATTTACCTTGGTGCGCGGCAGCCAATTGATGATCATGCCCGTGCTGAGCAATCCTTTTGTCGAGCGTTATCTGGTGCAAAACGACATCCGCGTTATTTTTGGCGCCGCCACAGACCATGTCGCTGTGCCTGGTTAGCTCTGTTAATATCGCGTTAAACCCTCGCTGGCTGCTTGCTCTGTGCCCAGGCCGCGCCTATACTTGCGGGAGTTTCGTGCTTTTTCAGGAGCGCCCCGCGCAATGACAGACCAGCGACAGAACGACCTGCCTGCGCAATACCCGGATATCTCTCAGCATTGGAGTTTTTCTTCTGAACGATATGCGGGCGGCGACAATCTGCTGACGGCGATCGCGCGGGGCTGGGCGATTGATCCACGGGTGGTGCTGCGGCGGCACTGGTTTGCTGGTATGCGCTGCATCGAGATTTATCACTTCACAATCCGCCGCGCCGATGTAGTCGCCGATATGGCTGTGCTGGGCAACCCCTATGTGACGCGCTTTCTGACCTCGCATCCCTACGAATTGGTCGAAGCAGAAGCCGCAACCGTCTAGGATTTCCCTATTCGGCGATCAGTTTTGCGCGCCAACAGACAACCTTTTTTCTACATTCCACTATAATTGGCAGACACATGCAGCCCGCCAAAACGGGAATCTAGCTATGTCCGAAGACCGCCAGCGCGAAGATGAATCTGCCGACAGCGGACCGCCTTCACCTGAAGAAATGATGCAAGAGCTGCTGCGCGCCTTGCCCGATGAGGACGAGCTGCCACCGCCAGAAGATTTCCAGGCGGCCGCGAACGACCTCGAGGCAGAGCCGCCTGTCCGACCAGAAGACAGCGCGCCACCAGCCAGCCAGGCGCCAACGCAACAATTGCCCGAGGCTGTCGCCCGCTTGCTGGCGATGCAAAATCAAGCGGCCACGCTCAGCGAGTTGCTGAGCAAAGAAGAAATCAGCTTTCAAGATTATCAGCGCCTTTTGCACGAGGCGATGGTGCAAGATGACGATGGCATCTGGTGGATGATTGATGCCGAAAACAACGACTGGTATCGGCACGATGCCACAAAAAACCAATGGCTGGTCAGTTATCCGCCCGCCCTGCGCGACTATGAAGCGGCACAACGCCAGGCACAAAGCGACTACGACTTGCCGGATAGTTTGCGAGCGCCTGCTGCCGGCGACCCAATCCTTGACGAGCTCGGCGTCCAGATCGGCAAGGTGCCGCCCACCAAAGACGAACTCTATACCGTGCCGGGCAATGCCGCCTTGGCCGATGTGCTAAGTGGTCAGCAACCCGCCCAAGAAACCGACCCGCCGCTCGCGCCGGCCCTGCCCGCCCCGCAGACAACCGACCAGCCGCTTGATTTGCAAGCATCGCCTGTCGCGCGCGAACTGCGGCAAAGCCAACGCAACGCCCGCACGCGTCTGTTGTTGATGTTGCTGGCTGCGCTGCTTAGCGTGGCGCTGGTGGCTGGCATCCTATTCGCTGGTGCCGCCATGCTTTGGTATCGCGACCGTGTCGAGCCTTTCGCCGAGGCCATTGCCGCGCTGGAAAATTATGTGCCCGCCTACCAGACCGCGCGTATTTTCGATGCCGATGGTGGCTTGATCGCCGCGTTGGACAGCCCAGAAAGCGGCGCGCGCACGCCTGTGCCCCTGGAACGGATTAGCCCTTACATGATCCACGCTATCGTTTCGCAGGAAAACGAGCGCTACTTCGACGACCCGGGCTTCGACCCGATCGCCATAGCGCGCGCATTTTTGCAAAATCTGCGTGGCGGTGGCATCGAGTCGGGCGCGAGCACCATCACGCAGCAGATCGCTCGCAATCTCGTCTTGCAAGACCGCGATGTTACTTTGGAACGCAAGCTCAACGAAATATTGGTCGCGATGGAAATCGCCAATCGCTATGATAAAAACTTCATCCTCGAGCTGTATTTGAACGAGGTATTCTTCGCCAATCGCAGTTATGGCGTGGAGGCGGCGGCAAACACCTATTTTGGACATGGCGCGGATACACTCAATTATGCCCAGTCGGCTTTGTTGGCCAGCATTGTGCCCTTGCCGCTGGGGCATGATCCCATAAACAATCGGGAGACGGCTATCGCCAATATGCGCCTGACCATGGGCAAGATGCTGGATATCGGCTGCCTGCATTTTCAGCATGGTGATTGGCCGGCGCGCGGTCCCTTCTGCATTCGCGATGGAGCCGAGGTCGATCTGGGCGGAGCGACTGGCGTGCTGGTGCGCCGCGATGCCGCTGGCTCAATCATCGGCGGCGCAGCGATCTTGCAAATTGCCGAGATCGAAACTGCCGATTTCAGCGCACACCAGACACGCTCGCGGCATCCGCATTTTGTCGAATTTGTGCGCGCGCGATTGATCGCCGAGCTGGGCGAAGAGGCGCTTTACCAGCGCGGTTTGAGCATCCACACGACGCTCGATTCATCTTTGCAAGCGACGGCGCAAGCTTTGCTGAGTCGGCAAGTGCGCGAGCTGCGCAATGTGGGCACTGGCGTCGACACTGGCGCCGTTATGGTGACCGATCCCCAGAGCGGCGCGATCCGCGTCATGGTTGGCAGTCATGACTTTTTTGACCCGGTGGCGGGCCAGGTCAACAACGCGCTGAGCTGGCAGCAGCCTGGTTCGGCCATCAAGCCTTTCGTCTATGCGGCGGCGCTGCAGGCCAACGAAGGCGAATACCTGACGCCCGCCAGCATTATCTGGGATGTGCCGCTGGTGGCAGATTTGGGCGCGGGCGGCATCTATCAACCGCAAAATGTCGACCGCCGCTTTCATGGCGCGGTGTCGCTGCGCGAGGCTTTGCAAAACAGCTACAATGTGCCCACGGTCAAACTGTTCCGCGACCATGTCGGCATTGGACGCTATGCCAATCTGGCCGAAGCCTTTGGCATTGAATTTATGCCAGATTCATTGCTGACACTGGCGACTGCGCTGGGCGCGAACGAAGTCCGGCTAATGGACATGATGAGCGCCTACAGCGTCTTTGCCAATGGCGGGCAGCGCGCCGGCTTGTACGCCATCGAGCGCATCACCGAGAGCAAAGCTGGCGAAACAGTCGAGATCCCTCGCAAAGGGCGGGTGCCACAGCCGGTGATAACGCCCGCGCTGGCTTACCTGCTGCAAAATATCCTCAGCGACGACGCAGCGCGCCAGCCGAGCTTCCAGCCCAATTCGACCTTGACCCTGGCCGCTTTGGGCATGCCTTCCCAAAATATCGTCGCCGCCAAGACAGGCACGACCAACGGCAACCGCGATTTGTGGACGTTGGGCTTTACGCGGGGCGCAGTCGTGGGCGTCTGGCTGGGCACACATGACAATTCGCCAACCTACAACACCAGCGGCATTGGCAGCGCCGCGCCAGTCTGGAATGCTGTGATGGCAGCCGCCAGCGACCGTTATCCGCCCCAGCCTTTTGAAAATCCTGGCGGAGTCGTGGCTCGCGAAGTCTGCCGCACGACGGGCACCTTGCGCTCGGCAAATTGTCCCCAGCCAAGCAGCGACTTGTTCTTGCAAGAACAGCTGCCGCCACCAGCCGAGCAGGGATTTTTGCAACGGGTTACAGTCGACAGCTGGTCGCTGCTGCGCGCCAATGAATTTTGTCCCAATCATGCGACGCAGATGAACTTTGCGGTCATTGATGAACCAGAGGCTCTGGAATGGTTGAACAACACGGACGCAGGCCGTGCCTATGCCGAAAGCCTGGACCTGCCGCTGCCGCTGCGCCCGCTGCCGCAAGCCTCTTGTACGCAGGGCATGCCACTGCCGCTGGTCGGCCTGAGCAGCCCCAATCCAGGCGCGGTGGTGAATGGCCTGGTCGAAGTCCGCGGACAAGTGCAAGCGCCCGACTTCGACAAGTTCGAGCTGCTCTATGCAAGCGCCGCCGAGCCGGGCATCTTTTACCCGATCATGGCTTCTCTGGTGCTGATGCCGCAGTATGGCACGGCGCTGGGCAGCTGGGATACGGTCGCTGCGCAGGTGCCGGACGGCGATGTGATCTTGCGCCTGGTTGCGACTTCCTTGAGCGGTGGCTCGATCCATGTAGACCTGCCGCTGACGGTGGACAATGCCAGTCTGGCGCCGGTGGGAGGCGAGCCGGGCTTCGTGCCGACGATCGAGTCCATCATCATCCCCACGCCCAGCCCCTAGCTCAAAATTTCTGATACAATGGGCTGGTGAAAGTCATTTATTTAGCGGAGTTGACAATTCTACCCCCATCCCCCAGCCCCCAAAATGCGGGAAGGGGAGCGCCACTACGTTTTGAAGTCCCTCCCTCTTTTTTGGGGCAGGGATTTAGGGTGGGGGCATATGCACGATTCTCACCATTCCCGGGGATAATGTCGAATTGGGGCTGTTGTCCACCGCTGGCTCAAAGCGATCGAGAGGCACACGAGTGAGCAAGCATCCGCTGTTGGCAGGTTTGAACCCGCAGCAGATCGCCGCCATCACCGCAGATTTGGGACCCGCGCTGGTGCTGGCTGGTCCGGGCAGCGGCAAGACCAGCGTACTGACGCGGCGCATCGCCTGGCTGATACAAGAGCACCATGTCCCGCATCATCGCATCTTGGCGGTCACTTTTACCAACAAGGCGGCTGGCGAAATGCGCTTGCGGGTGGAGAAGCTGCTGGACAGCAAGTTGCGTGGTTTGCAGATCGGCACATTTCATTCGACTTGCGCGCGTTTTTTGCGACGCGATGCCCAGATCCTCGGTTATCGCGATAACTGGGTCATTTACGACAGCGATGACCAGCTGGCGCTGATGAAACGTGTGCTCAAAGTGCTGGATATGGAGTCCACAGCCGCCTTCGCCCGCCAGATGAAGAACCGCATCTCACGCGCCAAATGCGAGATGGTCCCCCCCGATGCCTATAGCGGCGACGCAGAGACGCGGCGCGTTTACAGCGCCTACCAGCACGCCCTCAGAACCGCCAATGCCATGGACTTTGACGACCTGCTGCTGAATATGGTGCTGGTCTTGCAACGCAACGATAGCCGCCGCCATTACCAGCACCGTTTCGAGGCTGTGCTGGTGGACGAGTTCCAGGATACCAACACCGTACAATATGTGCTGGTCAAGCTGCTGGCTGCGCCACAGCATGTCGTCTTCGTGGTTGGCGACGAAGATCAGTCTATTTACCGTTTTCGTGGCGCAGATTATCGCAATCTGCAGCGATTTCGCACGCACTACCCTGAGTGTCAGCAATTCCTGCTTGAGCAGAACTACCGCAGCACCTCGAACATTGTCGACTTTGCGCGGTCCGTCATCGACCAGAATCCCAAGCGCACGCGCAAAGCCCTGCACACAGACCTGGGCGATGGCGCGCTCGTCCGCCTAGAAGAGGTCTATGACAACGAGCGGCAAGCGGATTATGTATTCGAGAACATCTATCGGCTGCGTCAGAACCAGGGGCTGGATTACAAAGATATAGCCGTCATGTATCGCTCCAACTGGCTATCGCGGGCTATCGAACAGATGCTGGTGCGCGAGCAAATCCCCTATGTGATGGTCGGCGGCGTCGGCTTCTTCAAGCGCCGCGAAGTCAAAGATATGCTGGCTTACCTGCGCCTGGTCTATAACCCAGACGACACCAGCAGCTTTGGGCGCATCATCAATACGCCAAAGCGCGGCATCGGCGACAAGTCTGTGGCGGCCTTCCGCGCCTGGGCAGAGCTCGAGGGTATGAGCCAGTCCGAGGCTCTGTCGCGCATACCCGAGCTGGCGCCGGCCGCCCTGAGCAGCGCTGCCCGCCGGCGCATCCAAAGTTTCGCCATTCTCTGGGCGGGCTGGCGCGAGCTGGCCGCCAAGGGCGAGCTGGTCAAGCTGCTTGACCGCATCTACGCCGAAAACAATTACGAAGAGCACCTGCGCAAAGTTAGCGATAGCGAGGAACAATTAGACGAGCGCAAAGAGAATGTCAGCGAGATCTGGCGCATGCTGGAACGGGCTGAAGCGCTAGGGCAAGACCTGGGCGAGTTCCTGGCCGAGCAGTCGCTCTATGCCGATGTCGACGACCTTGAAGAGGGCGAGGATCGCATAACGCTCATCACCCTGCACAGCGCCAAAGGCCTCGAGTTTCCAGCCGTTATCCTAATCAACCTGGACGAGACCGTCCTGCCGAATTGGCGGACGCTGCAAGAAGAGGAAGGGGTCGAAGAAGAGCGGCGGCTCTTTTATGTCGGTATCACGCGGGCAGAGCGCTACCTGCAACTGGTCTATACATTCGAGAACGGTCCCTCGCGCTTCCTCCGTAATCTGCCGCCACAGCTGCTGGATGCCAGACCGTCGGTGCTCAGCCTGCTCGAGTCGCCCAGTCTACAAGATGAGCCGGGCGAGCAATGGAGTTCCAGGCAGCCCCGCCACCCAATCTTCACGCGCCCACAGCCAACATCGGTACATCCAGCGCAGCGTCCAGCGCTTCCCCAACCCCAGAAACGCAATGCCGCTGTCCGTGCCCAATTCGCCACCTTCAAAGCGCCACAAAAACCGACATTGCGGGTTGGCTCGCGCGCCACGCACAAGCAATTTGGCGGCGGCTTGGTGATCGGCATCGATCCGGACGGCGATATCGTTAGTATGTCCTTCGACCAGCACCAACTCAAGAAAGTTTTCGCCGAAGATCTCACTCCGCTTGGCGAATGACCCCCGCCTGCCGCAGTGGCTGCGTTCCCGCTTTTTTTCCGCAGCGCATGCCGACCGATCGTCCCGATTTGCACAGCGCATTGAATTGCGATACCATCGTCTCCACGTCCAGACATTGCGCAGCCTGCGCATGGGCAATCGAAGGAGGCCGCAAATGAAGGCAAGGGTGTTCGCATTGATAACAACCGCGATTCTTTTCTTGGCTGCGGCCATGGCGGGGAGCGCGGGTGACATCGACAATTGCTGTTTTGTCGACCGCGAATGCCATAGCGATCAGCAATGGACCGACGGCTATTGGGCTTTTCAGCACAATCAATGTCCAGGCTCCGCGCTAGCGCAGACGGTCGCGTCCTCTCAACCCGCCGCCGGCGCTCCTGCTCAGGTTGACAATTGCTGTTTCGTCGACCGCCAATGCCATAGCGATCAACAATGGACGGACGGCTATTGGGCATTCCAGCACAATCAATGTCCTGGCTCCGCGCCAGCGCAGACGATCGCGCCTGCCCAGCTCGCCAGCGGGGTAATCTTGCGGACCGCAACCGGGGTTGTTATCGGGTCCACCAGCGGGCATAGCAGGCTGCCGTCCACCTCACAAATCGACCTGGGCGGCCCCGGGGCAATCATTTCTTATACCAATTGCTGTGAACGCACCTGGCAATGCGACAGCGCGCAGGATTGGGCGGAGGGCTACTATGCATTCCAGGTTAATCAAGATTGCCGGCTGCCTGGCTTGATTAGCGTCGTGGGCGAACCGGGCTTCGTCGCCTATCACGAGCAGAGGCTGGAACAACTGCGGACCAGGCTGCCGCAGCGCTATCATTATGTGCTCGAAGGCTTGAACATGATCCACCAGGCTCCGTTGGCCGGCGTCGATAGCTCGGCCGGGATATTTTTCTATACATGGGATGGACCTCAATCCCAAGGGTGGGACAAGCGCGATTCCGCAGTGATTGTGCACGAAGCCTGCCACGTGCATCGCTGGCGTGCTGGGCACCCGCCACCGCTCGCTTGTGGCGATCTCGAAGGCTGGATTAGAGAAGAAGTAGCCTGCCGCGAGCTGGAGTTGCAGGTCCTGATAGAACTCGACGCGCCCGCCTATGTGATTACATGGGCGCGCGACATGGTCGCTGATACAGCGGCAGGCAATAATTATTCAGAATATTGCTAGGCGTCCCAGAGCCAGCCTATGCCCCCGTCACCGCCCCGTCATCCGCCTGCGAGACCAGCTTGGCATACTTGGCCATCACGCCCTTGCTGTAATTGGGCTCGGGCGCTTGCCAGGCAGCCCGCCTGTGCGCCAGTTGCGCATCGCTAAGGTCCACCTGCAGCAGGCGCTGCGACACATCAATCGTGATGCTGTCGCCTTCTTGCAGCAGGGCGATGGGTCCGCCGACAGCCGCTTCTGGTGCCGTATGTCCGATCATCAAGCCGCGTGTGCCGCCACTGAAGCGACCATCGGTAACCAGGCCGACCTTGCCGCCCAAACCTTGACCAAAGAGCGCCGCCGTAATCTGCAGCATCTCGCGCATGCCGGGTCCGCCGACCGGTCCTTCGTAGCGGATGACGAGCACATCGCCTGCGACGATCTGGCGGTTGGAGACGGCTGCGAAGGCGTCTTCTTCGGTATCAAAGACGCGCGCCGGACCCGTGAGCGGGGGCGGGGTGTCCTTGAGCTTGACCACCGCGCCATTTGGCGCCAGGTTGCCGCGCAGCACGACCAGGCCGCCACTGGGTTTGATGGCGTCATCAAAGTCCAGGATGACAGCTTGGCCCGGCGTCTCGACCGCATCGGCGCAGGAATCGGCCAGGGTCTGCCCGGTTACCGTGGGGGTATCGCCAGTCATATAGCCGCCTTCGATGAGGCGATTGATCAAAATGGGCACGCCACCGGCTTTGAACAGATCGAGGGCGACATATTTGCCGGTCGGGCGCATATCGCCGATGATGGGCGTGCGGCGGCTGATCGCCTCGATATCGTCCAGGCTGAAATTGACGCCGGCTTCGCGGGCGAAGGCCAGGCAATGCAGGATGCTGTTGGTGCTGCCGGCGGTGGCGGCCGAGGCGGCCAGCGAATTTTCCAACGAGCGCCGCGTCACCAACTGCGAGGGGCGGATATCGCGCTTGAGGATGTCCAGCATTAGCGCGCCCGCGTTATAGGAAACAGCGCTTTTTTCCGGATCTTCGGCTGGCACATCGCCCATGCCCATCGGGCAGATGCCAATGATTTCGCTAATCATCGCCATGGTGTTGGCGGTGAATTGTCCGCCGCATGCGCCAGGACCGGGGCAAGCCACATTCTCCACCGCCATCAATTCTTCATACGAAATCTGCCCGGCCTGGAATTGCCCCAGCGCCTCGAACACATTGATCAAATCGACATCGCGCCCATTGTGCGAGCCGGGATAGATCGTGCCACCATAGAGCATCAGCGAAGGCAGGTCGAGGCGGATGAGCGCCATGATGGTGCCGGGAATCGTCTTGTCGCAGGCAGAAAGCGCCACCACGCCATCCAGCATATTCGACTTCGCCACCAGTTCGATGCTGTCGGCGATGACCTCGCGGCTTATGAGCGAGCCTTTCATGCCTTCGGTGCCCATGGTGATGCCGTCCGAGATACTGACGGTGTTGAATTCGAAAGGCGTGCCACCTGCCTCGCGGATGCCGCGCTTGACATCTGCCGCCAGCTTGCGCAGGTGAAAATTGCAGGGGCCAATTTCCGTCCAGGTGTTGGCGACGCCGATGAGCGGTTTGGCGAGGGCTTCGTCATCATAGCCGACGGCTTTGAGCATGGCGCGGGCGCCGGCGCGTTCGGCACCCTGGACGAGCGTGCGGCTGCGTGTGTTGAGGGCGGGCATGGGAGCGGCTCCTTGTTTGGGGTCGTGGGATATGGCGGGTATTGTAGCGTAAGATAGGTCGTTAGTTATAGGATATGTTAGAAATCGTCGTTGTGTTGACCATACACTTGCTATTCGCTAGTATAGTATTCTGCGCAGTGATAGAAATCTGAGACACTATAGCTATGGCAAAGCAATGGTATATTGAAGTCTTGGGCATTGACTCAGGTGCATCAGAAAAGGATATTCGGCGAGCGTATCGGCGTTTAGCATCCAAATATCATCCTGACAAAAACCCATCCCCATTCGCAAAAGAGCGTATGCAAGAGTTGAATGCCGCTTTGGAAGCAGCGCTCAAGTATGTAGGCGGTGACAGTCGCAGTTCGAAGCATTCCAATGCGGCTAAGCAGTCGAGAAGCCGATCGGATCGCAGAAAGACCGGCGAGGACATTCACCAGAATGCTCATATTAGTTTGCGAGAAGCATATTTCGGTTGCGAGAAAGAAGTCTCAAATGGGAGGAGGAAGGTACTTGTACCGATTCCCAAAGGCACACAATCAAATGACATTATTCGACTTGCTAGGGAAGGTGAAGAAGGGTTAAATGGTGGTCGACCTGGCGACCTATTAGTAACAGTTCAAGTTGAGAATGATACAGTATTCAAGCGCGATGGCGATAATCTCATATTTGAAGTTGAGCTTGGTAATGTCATTGACTTCGGTGGGACTATCAATGTGCCAGCATTCAGCGGTGAAGTAAGCATGAAAATACCGGCTGGCACTAAAGACGGTCAGATTTTCAGGCTCTCTGGCAAGGGCATGCCAAATTCAACGGGCGGTTTCGGCGATATGATCGTCGTAGATATATTGAGTTCGGCAGACACTGTAGAGGAAGAGGCCAAGCAATCATCTAGTACGGAAGACGAGCCAATTAGATTTGTAGAAAATATCGCAGCAGAAAGTGAATTAGCCAGTGCCATAGAACGAGGAGAAGCTCTTGCAATTTCACTCAAGTCGGATATCACACTTTCTTCTACTTTGCCACCTGTCCAATCCAATATACGCATCATAGGCAATGGTTTCACAATAAGTGGAGACAAGCTATTCCGAATCTTCGAAGTAATTGAAGGCGCGAGTCTGTATATTGAGCATCTTACTCTAAGAGAGGGACATGCTTATTATGGTGGCGCAATACGGAATGCAGGTGAATTAAAAATATCCAATTGCATATTTGTAGAAAATACCGCAAAAGACGCGGGTGGCGCAATCGACAATCTGAATGATGCGATTTTGAGATCTACTGGATGCAAATTCCTCAACAATTCAGCAAAATATAACGGCGGTGCGATTAACGACTCTGCCAAGTCAATGGACATTATATCCTGCGTATTCAAAAACAATTCATCTGCATCAAACGGCGGGGCGATAAGACACACTGGCGATATGTATTTAGACCAATGCACATTCCAGAACAATTCCGCAAATAAGAATGGTGGTGCGATTGACAACAGAGACAGTGCCAGCATAAGGGCTACCGAGTGTGAATTCTTCGACAATTCGGCTAAATCCTATGGCGGGGCAATTAATGACTCCTGCAGGTCAACGTCTGTTGACAAATGTATATTCAATCGAAACTCGGCCAAACATGGCGGAGCAATTTACTACTGGGGAACGCCGCTGCGGAATACAGCTTTGACGATAACTGAAAGTGAATTTCGCAGAAATACTTCAGAGAAACCAGGCGGCGCAATTCATATTATGGACCGCCCAATAGAATCTACAATTTCAATTAATCATTATTGGAACAACGAGCCTGACAATTGCCGAGGTTGCGAATAATCGTAATCGCCATCTAATCGGATCTAAAACCCATGCCCTACCAACCCATCACCCACGGCGTCATCTGCCCCAACGAGCAACTGGCAATCTGGCACTACGAAGATGATATAATCAACTCATGAACTGCACATTGATTTGGGGAAGCGGGTGATGGACCTACTCGGTTTGCTTAGAGAGCTATCCAGCGCCGGTATTTCCGATGTTGTACTGCTGGTTGTCATCCCGCTGTTGACACGCTACTGGATTATTGAGGCAAAGCAAGAAATGCGTCAGGAAATGCGAGGCGCGCTGGACGACAAAAGCAAAGAGATTTACCGATACATCGATACCAAGTTTGAAGCGCAAGATACCAAGTTTGACGCGCAAGATGCGAGATTTGACGCGCAGGATATCAAGTTGAAAGAGCTCGACGCCAAGTTTGACGCGCAAGACGCTCATATCGACCAGCTTGACCGCAAAAATGATGCACGCGCCTATGACATTACTTCGCACCTCATCGATGTGCGCGAACG
>JAJDZQ010000057.1 GCA_022824565.1 Anaerolineae bacterium
GTCACATTCGCGCCGACTTCAACATTCGCGCCCAGTGTCAGCGCGCCCATCATGTCCACATTGTCGCCCAGCTTCGCGCTGGGATGGATATCAACCTTGCTCATCGTCGCTCCAGTAGGCCGCTTTGTGCGCTCGATAATACTCGACCGTCCGCCGCAATCCATCCCGCAGGCTCGTGCGCGGCACCCAGCCCACCAGTCGGCCAATCTTGCTGATGTCGCTGTAAAAATCGCCAGGCTCTTGTGCCTTGCGCTCCGGTGAAAAAGGCGCGAATCGCCAGCTGCCGCTGCCGGCGACATCCACAAGCGCGTCTGCCAGCTCGATAAAATTGGTGGGCTTGTCGACGCCGACATTGAAGATCTCGCCGACAGCCAGCGGTTGCAGCGCGCACATCAAAATCGCATCCACCGCGTCGTCAATATACAGAAAGTCGCGCAGGATCTTGCCATCGCCAAAGACCTGAATCGTCTCATCATCCACCGCCAGGCGCACGAACCAGTTTACCACGCCATAACGCGGATGCTTCATTTGGGCGCGCGGACCATAGCAGTTGGTCAAACGCAGCAGCACAGCCTCGATTTGATGTATCTCCCAATACACCTGGATGATTTTTTCCGCCGTCAGGTTGGATATTTCATAAATGCCTTTGGGGCGGGTGGGCGCGTCTTCCGCCACTGGCAGGCTGACTGCTGGACCATATTGCCCGCGCGTGCCCGTATAAATGACTTTGGCGCTCGGATTATGATGCCGCAGCGCTTCCATGACCACAGCCGTGCCCTTGATGTTGATGTCGATATCGGGGAAGGGGTCGGTCAAGCTCAAAACATGGTCGACCTGGCCAGCCAGATGAAAGACATAATCTTGCCCGCGCACCAGGTGATTCATGGCATTTACATCGCGCACATCGCTGAAGTTGACGCGGACGCGCTCGCGGATCGGCTCGATATTAAACAGGTTGCCGGCATAACCGGGAATCATGGCATCAACGATGGTTACCTCTGCGCCAGCCTCGACCAGCGCGATCGCCAGATTGCTGCCAGTAAAGCCCAAGCCGCCCGTCACCAGCGCCCGCGCGCCAGCAAAAGCCCCGCCGTAAGCCCTCACGGTGCCCCCCGCAGCTGCGCAATCGCCTCACAAACTCGCAGCGCATCGTCATCGCTCAAGCCGATATACAGCGGCAGCGACAAAATCTCCCTGGCGGCGCGCTCGGTTTGTGGCAGGCTGCCTTCGCCCAAGCCCAAATCACGGTGCGACTCTTGCAGGTGCACGGGTACGGGATAATGGATCAGGGTCCCGATGCCGCGTTCAGCCAATTCCCTCATCAACTGGTCGCGCTGGGCATCGCGAATGACATAAAGATGATAGACATGCTGGCAGCCCGCGCGGGCGCTAGGTTTGCGCACCCCGGTCAAGTTTGCTTCATAGAGCGCGGCGATGCCTCGTCTGCGTCCGTTTAATTCGTCCAGATACGCCAGCTTGACGCGCAGGACCGCCGCTTGCAGTTCGTCCAGGCGGCTGTTGGTGCCGCGCGATTGATGCCGATAGCGACTGCTCTGTCCATAGTTGCGCAGCTTGCGCAGTTTGTCCGCCAGCGCATCGTCGTTGGTGATCACCGCGCCGCCATCGCCATACGCGCCCATATTTTTGGTCGGATAAAAGCTGAACGCGCCCAGCTGGCCGATCGTCCCGACCTTGCGCTCTTGGTATTGCGCGCCATGAGCCTGGGCGCAATCTTCAATCAGCAGCAGGTCGTGCGCCTGCGCCAAAGCCAGCAGCGAATCCATATCTGCAGCCCCGCCATACAAATGCACAGCGACAATCGCGCGTGTGCGCCGCGTGATGGCTGCGCGCGCTGCATCTGGGCACAAGGTGAAAGTTTCGGGTTCGATATCAGCCAATACGGGCACAGCGCCAGTCGCTTCGATGGCCGCCACGGTGGCCAGCGCCGTATGCGACACGGTGATGACTTCGTCGCCCGCGCCGATGCCGCCCGCCCGCAGCGCCAGCTCGATGGCATCGGTGCCATTGGCGACGCCGACTGCGTGGCTGACGCCGTGATATGCCGCGAACTCGCGCTCGAATGCTTCTACCTCGGGACCAAGGATGTACCAGCCACTATCGGCGGCGAGCAGCAGGGCGACATTGATTTCGTCAGCGATCAGGTCGTGCAGCGGCTTGAGTTGGTTGAATGGGATCATGTTGGCTGTTTAGTCATCAACTGGTTTTAAGCATGAGACAAACTTCAAAATCTGAATTCTGCTGCAAGCGTAGAACCGAGCCCAGGCATACCAGGCAAGGTCGTCAGCTTTGCGGGAAGTCGATGCCGCGATAGATCTGCGCCAGCGACAACGATGCGCCCAGGCTGTCCAAAGTCACGATATCGGCAAGCGCGGCGTATTGACTTTGTGACCAGTCGTCACCAGCGCGGCTGTGCTGCTCGACAGACGGGCGGTTTTGCTCAACGATCAATATATGCTCCAGGCTGGGCATGGCGCGATAGACGGGCAGCTTGTCGACGAGATCGCGGCTGCGCGTGGACGGCGACAAGACTTCGACCACCAAAACAGGATTGAGCAAGTCGTTGCGGCCCGGCGCGAAGCGGGGTTTGCCGCGTACGACAGTCAAATCCGGGAAGAAATAGGCGGTCTGGCTGGCGCGGATTCTGACATTGCTGCTTAGCAATACATATTCGGGGTGGGTAAGCTGCGCAAACAGAAATCCGCCGATGGCCATCTGAATTGCGCCGTGCTCGTATCTCACTCCATCCATAATGAAAAGCTCCCCGTCCAGGTATTCGACGCGCGTATGGCTCTCGGCCGAGACTTCAAAATAGCGCTCAAGCGTTACAAATTCGCGCTTGTCGGAAACATCTGGCGTGGGCGCGTCTCTCAGCAGCACATCGGTGGACATGGGGGCGACCTTTCAACGGGATTGTCGACTTGAGTATATCACGCTGGCAATAGCTGCAACAGAGAGCGAAACCCCGCCAGAGCAATTCGCATCAAAATGGAACCCATAGTGACACCGTCCAAATAAATCAAAAACCTGCCACAGAGGCACTGAGACACAGAGAAAAGCGTTCGATTTAACTTTGGGCGACTGACAGTTCGTCCTCATTAAACCAGGGAGGCCGGATTGATCCTCCTTGCCAAACCAAACTCTGTGCCTCTGTGGCAAATAAACAATCTTATGCGATTGTCCTGAAACTTCGCCAACCAGGTTTCCCGGTGGCAAATCTGGCATACTATAATGGAAGCAGGAGGTTTGCCATGCTACCACTCAACCCCGACTCGACTGTTCGCACGACCTGCCCGTATTGCGGCGTTGGCTGTCAGATGAAGCTGCACATCACACAAGGGCAGATTTATCGCGTCGAGGCACCCTTCGATGCCGCTCCGAATTATGGCAATCTGTGTGTGAAAGGACGGTTTGGGCTGGACTTCGCCACGCACCCGCGCCGCTTGCAGACACCGCTTATCCGTGATGGCAAGCCCGGCAATTTCCGCTCGGCCAGCTGGGAAGAAGCGCTAGATTTCATCAGCCAAAAACTTTCGCGCCTCGTTCGCGAATTTGGCGGCGACAGCATCGCCACCTATGCCTGCGCCAAAGCCACCAACGAAGACAACTTCGTCTTTCAGAAGTGGGTGCGGGCTGTATTGGGCACCAACAATATCGATCACTGCGCGCGCCTTTGCCATGCCGGCAGCGTCACCGGCTTGCAGTTGGCGATCGGCAGCAGCGCCATGAGCAACAGCATTGCCGAGATGGAGAATCTGGATACCTTCATCGTCACCGGCAGCAACACCACCGAAACGCATCCGGTTATCAGTTTGTTTTTGAAGAAAGCGGTGCGCAAAAACGGCGCGAAGCTCATCGTCATCGATCCACGTCAGATCGAGCTGACGGACTTTGCAACCTTGTGGCTGCGTCAAAAACCGGGCACAGATGTGGCGGTTTTCCAGGCTATGGCCAATGTCATCGTCAGCGAAAACCTCTTCAACCCGGCTTTTATCGAAGCGCGCACCGAGGGGTTCGAAGACTACATCGAGTCGCTGGAGCATTGCACGCCAGAATGGGCGCAGCAGATCAGCGGCGTGCCTGCCGATGACATCCGCCGGGCCGCGCGCATGTATGCCACTGCCGAGCGCGCCGCTTTTTACTGGGGTATGGGCATCAGCCAGAGCACACATGGCACGGACAATGCCCTGTCGCTGACCAACCTGGCTTTGATGTGCGGGCAGGCCGGGAAACCGGGCACGGGCCTCAACCCCCTGCGCGGGCAGAACAATGTGCAAGGCTGCAGCGATAGCGGCGGCTTGCCCAATGTCTTCACAGCCTATCAATCTGTCGCCGACCCCGTCATTCGCAGCAAGTTCGAAGCCGAATGGCGCGCCAGCCTCAACCCCGTGCCTGGCTTGACCGTGACCGAAATGGTCGATGGTGCGCTGCTGGGGCAGATCAAAGCCATGGTCGTCATGGGCGAAAATCCCATGATGAGCGAACCCAACCTCTCGCACGCACAGCACGCCATTGAAGCGCTCGACCTGCTGGTCTGCATCGATATCTTCATGAACGAAACTGGCGAGATGGCGGATGTGATCTTGCCTTCGGCCAGCTTTGCCGAAAAAGACGGCACATTCACCAACAGCGATCGGCGCGTACAGCGAGTGCGGCAGGCTTTGCCCGCGGTGGGAGCATCGCTGCCCGACTGGCAGATTATCTGCGCGCTGGCAAAACGGATGGAAACGCAACTGGGAGTCGGAAACAGCGCCGGCTTCGACTATGTGGACGCAGAAGCGATCTGGGAAGAGATGCGCCGCCTCACGCCCGATTTCGCCGGCATCACCTATGCCAGGCTGGAAGACGAGGGCGGTGTGCATTGGCCCTGCCCCAGCGCCGAGCATCCCGGCACGCCCTATCTCTTTGAAGATGACTTCCCGCGCGGCAAAGGCAAATTCTGGGAGCTGGAATATGGGACAGACAGCGAAACCCCCGATGAAGAATATCCCTGGCATTTAACGACCGGGCGCGTGCTTTTCCATTGGCATGGCGGCACGATGACGCGCAGTTCGCGGCTGGAAGAAGCTTTCCCCGTGCCTGTCGTGGAGATGCATCCGCACGATGCCGGCGCGCTGCAAGTGGTATCAGGAGACTGGCTGCGCATCACATCGCGGCGTGGCAGCGTCGAATGCCAGGTGATGGTCACTGGACGCTCGCCAGCCGGCACGGTCTTTTTGCCCTTTCACTTCGTCGAGGCGGCAGCCAATCTGCTGACGCTGGACAAGGTCGACCCGCGCGCCAAAATCCCCGATTTCAAGATGGCGGCGGTCAAGCTGGAAAAGCTGGCGCGGGCTGGCACAGCGCTGGAAGAGCAGGGCGCAATCAAAGACCCGCTGCGCTATGTGCATTAGGGGAGCATTCTTTTTGTGGTGATTTCTTCCGTTACGCACGATTTCGTGTTATTATGAGGACTGAAGGAGTCGCTACCATGAACGATATGATCTTGACACATATACCTGCGGAAAAAATTCGTGAATACTGTGCAGGCCAGCCAATTAAGCGCTTGTCGGTATTTGGCTCGGTCGTACGGGACGAGTTGACGGCGAATAGCGACATTGACTTGCTGGTTGAATATTTGCCAGATGCGCGTGTCAGCTATTTTGATATGGGTCGTCATTTCGTGGATTTGATGAAGATTTTCGACCGCCAGATCGACCTGTGTACTCCTCAGTCCATAAGCAAGTATTTCCGCCAAGATGTCCTAGAAAGTGCCATGCTAATCTATGCAAAAGAGCCGTGAAAACGACCAAGCCCGCCTTCAGCATATGTTGGACAATGCAAGACTTGCCTGTGAGTTTGCTGACGGAAAGACTCGCGATGATTTGGATTCTGATGATCAACTGCGTCTCGCATTGGACAGGGCTGTTGAAATTATAGGCGAGGCAGCCTGCCACATTACCGATGAATTGCAGGCTGAAACTCCCGAGATTCCTTGGGATGACATTAAGGGAACGAGACTGATTGTTGCACACAGGTACTATGAACTCGACCGGGACCTGCTATGGGAAACGGTGATAGACGATCTTCCGGTGCTAATTCCTCAATTGGAAGCAATCCTAGTCAACCAGTGATAACTTAACTTGAATTCTATTCAGGAGAACTCGGCCCCCTTCTCCCTCGCCATCATCGCCGGTGGTCAAAGCCGGCGCATGGGGCGCGACAAGGCATTTGTGCAGCTGGGCGGCAAAACCCTCATCCAGCACCTGCTCGAGCGCACAGCCTATCTGGGGCAAGCCGAGACTCTGCT
>JAJDZQ010000071.1 GCA_022824565.1 Anaerolineae bacterium
GACCAGGATGCCCTGCGCTTTCATCCGTTCGGCGATATAGGCGGCCTCCCAACC
The DNA here is from genome assembly GCA_022824565.1 of Anaerolineae bacterium. Taxonomy (GTDB): domain Bacteria; phylum Chloroflexota; class Anaerolineae; order Aggregatilineales; family Phototrophicaceae; genus UBA6055. Next base: position 55 of record JAJDZQ010000071.1, read on the forward strand.
GGCGGGCTGCAAGGTTAGAGAATTGCGCACCAGTTCAATCCCCAGGAACAACCCCGCCCCACGCACATCGCCGATGATCGGGTACTGCTCTTGCAGGGCGCGCAGCTGTTCTTTCCAATAGGCACCAACCGTCCGCGCGTTGGCTTGCAGGCTTTCGTCATCAATAACGCGCAGCACCTCCAGCCCGATGGCGCAAGCGACCGGGTTGCCGCCGAACGTGTTGAAGTATTCCATGCCGTTGTGAAATGCCGCCGCGACCTCGGCTGTTGTCACCACCGCCCCCAGGGGATGCCCGTTGCCGATCGGTTTGCCCATCGTGACGATATCGGGAACGACGCCGCTCAATTCAAACGCCCAAAAGCGCTCGCCAACGCGTCCGAAGCCGGTCTGCACCTCATCGGCCACGCAGACACCGCCCGCCGCCCGCGCCAAAGCATAGGCGCGCTGCAGGTAACCCGCCGGCAGCGGCATTTGTCCGCCACAGGCCAAGATGCCCTCTGCGAAGAAGGCGGAAAGCTGGCCACCGCGCGCGTGCAGTATTGCGATTTGTTCGGCGACCGAACGTGCGTAATAGGCAGCGGCCGTTTCGTCATAGCCCCTGGCCTCTCCACGGAAGCCATCGGGCAGTTGCGCCACTTGCACATGCGCTGGTTTGCCGCGACCGCCTGCGCCATTGAACTTGTAGGGGCTGATATCAATCAGAGCGCTGGTGTGCCCGTGATAGGCGTGGTCAATAACCAGGATGTCGCGTCCGCCGCTATAGGCTGCTGCCAGCCGCAGCGCCAATTCGTTGGCCTCGCTGCCGCTATTGACAAAGAAACAGACCGAAAGCCGCTCGGGCAGCGTCGCGCGCAGTCTTTCGGCATAGTCGATGATGGTATCGTGCAGGTAGCGCGTGTTGGTATTTAGCCGCGCCAGCTGTTGCGTTGCTGCCGCTGTGATGCGCGGATGACAGTGCCCCACATGCGCCACATTGTTGACGCAATCCAAAAAGGGTTGTCCCTGCTCATCATAGAGTGTATGTAAATGACCGCGCACGATGTTCAGCGGTCGCTGGTACGACAAGCTGAGCGCAGGGTTCAGAGTCCGCCGCCGCCGTTCCTGCAGTTGTTTTGGCGAGCTTCGCTTTGTTGGCTGGGTCGAGTGGTCCAGCTTAAGAAGCAAGTTGGGGTCGGGGCAAAGTGAAGTCCAGAAGCGGGCTTCATGTGGCGAACAGACGCCAGGTACCTTGCCATGCAGATCGAGCAAATCCGCGACCAACTGGAAGTGCAAGTGTGGCGCCCAGTTGCCATTGCGCGGATGATCGCCGATATGCGCCAGCAATTCGCCAGCCGCCACCGACTGCCCAGGCTGCCAGCGCTGCAGCGCATCAACGGCCAGATGTCCATAGAGCGTATAAAAGCGCAGATCGGGCAGTGGCTGATGCTCGACGATCAACATCGGACCATAATCTTGCGGCGCAGTTTGCTCAGTGACGACACGCACAATGCCGCTCAGGGGGGCATAAATGGGCGTGCCAGCCGCTGCGAAGAGGTCGACGCCCAGGTGCAGCGTGCGCCGATGGTGCGGGGCGATTGCAAATATGTCTGTCAAATAGATGGGGCGGATTTCCTGGTACATGCCGATGCCGATCTTGCCCCGCAGCGCGATTTGCAGTGGTGCCTCCCAAGCGGCTGGGTCGGACAAGTCGGGCACTTGCGCCAGCAGGTCGCTTTGCATGCCCAGGTCGAGCAGTTGGCTATTTTCGGCGTCCAGCTCCACCCCCAGGATTGGCGCGAATTGCTGCGATCTCAGCCAGTCACGCAGGGCGGCGTCGCTGGGCAGCGCGGGCAAGCCACAGGCAGCGCGAAATTGATAATGGGCGCTGCGCGGATGGATCTCGCGCAATTGCCCCAGCAAACGCCAGGCGCTGTCTTCGCTGATGCTGAGATGGCGATTGGCTGGCTCGCGGCGCTGCTGATGCCAACTGATGCAGACGCTGAGACACAGGCGAGCCGCTGCCAGCGGGAAAAGCAGGCCCATTTCGCGCTCTTGCAGGGGGAAGACACGGTGATATGCGGCGACCAGCGGGAGGGCTTGCTGCAGTGGGCGCGCGCAGTCCATCATCACATAAGCCAGCGCGACAGCCAAATCGGCGATGACGGGGGCGTGGGTCATATCGCCCAGGTCAATGAAACCAGCCACCTGCGGCGCGTGGGGCGCATCGGCGCGGACGAGGATGTTGGTGTCGTTGGCATCGTTGTAACAGAATCCAGCCCGCAGCTGTGTCAGGGTGGGCAGCACTTCATCTGTATAGAGCTGCACAAAATGATCGAGCAGCGCTTTTTTGTCGGTGGGCAGGTCGGTCGCAAAATGCGCAACTTGTGGCAAGTTGGCGATATTCCAACGATAATCGCGGCGCTTTTCGGCGTGGTCGAATGTCGTCAGGGCAGCGCTGACTTCGCCCAGACGCGTGCCAATATCTGCCAGCAGGTCAGCTAGATGCGGGCGGAAGTCGCGCAGGGGCGTGCCGTCGATATAGCGCAGCAAGCGAGCGCGATACAGGCTGCCGCCGGGCGCAGTGATGTGGATGCTGGGCTGTCCATCGGCTGCAGGGATGACCTGCGGGAAGAGCTGGAGCGGACGCAGATGCTGCAGCGTCTGGTTCTGCAAGTCCAGCTCGCTTTCTCTGACGCTGCTATGGGCGATTTTCAGAACGAATGCTCGCTGGTCGGCGCTATGCAGGAGAAAGTTGCGGTCGAGCTCGGCGGGCAGTTCGTGGCAGGCGCTGGCCTGGATTCGATAGCGCGCGCGCAGTATCTCGCGGGCAGCGGCGCTATCAAAAGGCGGACGGGTGTTGTCTTGCATCGTGAGCATGTGGGCGTCCTCTGGGCCAACTGCCACAACGTTTCACCCAGCCTGGGAGAGAGCTGAGCCCAGGCAAGGGATTAGCTGAACTCGCCGCGTTCGCTGCTCCACACTGAGGCGGGCGGCACAAGTGTCATCCCTGCAATCACCTTCTACTTGCTATGGTTTATTTTCGCACAATTTGATTTGCGCAATAGTGGTCCAGGCGGGGTCAAGCCGCCGCAACCACCTGCCCGTCCTTGCCAGCCGACTCGACGATGGCATCCCATAGCTTCGCCATGCGCAAGCCAACTTCGGGCGGACAGGGATTCTCGATTTCGCCAGCGAGCACCTGTGTGAATTGCTCCCATGCCCCGCGCATCTTGGGCAGGTCGACTTCGTTGTAGTCGTTTTCACCTGCGCGGCGGATCAACAGACGTTCGCCATAGATGCCTGTGCGGATTGCGCCGCCAGTGAGGTTGAGATATATCTCTGAATGCAAGCCGGGAATGCAGTCGCCGCAGCCATTGATGGTGACCAGCGCGCCCGATACCAGCCGTCCCATAATCACGCCATTGATATCGACCGGCGTGCCGCGATTGTCCGTCCAGGCTGCCACATTGGCAAAATCTTCGCCCACCAGTGTGCAGAGGGTATTGAGCATGTGCGCGCCAGAATCGAAGAGAAAGCCGCCACCGGCGATCTCGGGTATTTGTCGCCAGCTACCACTGGTCACGCTCTTCCAACCCTGCCAGATCATGCCGGTCACGGTCAACAGATCGCCCAAGTCGCCCGAGGCGATGAGCTTGGCGGCATGACGGATTTGTGGCGAAAGCCCGCCTTGAAACGCGACCACCAAATGGCGGCCTGTGCGGTCGCGCGCATCCATCAGGCTGAGGGCTTCGTTTCCGTTCATCACCATCGGCTTTTCCAGCAACACATCCAGGCCCGCCTCGAGGCAGGCTTTGGCTTGGTCATGATGCAAGTTGTGCGGCGTGATGATGAATACGGCATCCAGCTCATGCCGATATTGGTCCAGCAGCTGCGTCAAGTCGGGCTGGTTGGGTGGCGGCTGCGCGCCCAGCTCGCTCATGGCATCGGCATACAATTCATAATTCTGCGCCGAAGGCTCGCAAATGACGCGGATATCGGCACCTGTTTCCAACATCAGCGGCAGGTGAAATTTGCGCGCCATCCCGCCCGCCCCAATCAATGCAACGCGTGTTTTCATGATGATTGCTCGTATTCAACTCTCCAAAATTGACAATGCGCGGCATTGTAGCGCGTAGCTTTGCGCAAGGCGAATCTTGTTATCCTTGCCAGATCGCCAAAAACCAGGGTATATTGTTTCTACATTGGATATACAGGAGGCAGCTGATGTTGACGACAGTTTCCAAATGGGGCAACAGCCGCGCATTGCGCATTCCCAAGGCCATCGCGGAGGAGGCGGGGTTAGACTTTGGTTGTGCCGTCGATATACAGTGTGTAGATGGAGAAATTCGCATCAAGCGGGCTCGCAAAAGAAAGCGCTACGATCTTGATGAGATGCTGGCCAGCGTGCCCGACGACTACGATGAAGGGGAATGGGATACGGGACCTCCTGTTGGCAACGAGGTCTGGT
>JAJDZQ010000068.1 GCA_022824565.1 Anaerolineae bacterium
TGGCGTGAAAATGCCAGCCACTCCGCTGGTCTCGTCAAGCACCGCAAATCGGTCTGAGGAGCGCCGATGACAAGCGTCAAGCCCTCACAAAACAGCAATGTGTTGCCGCCGCTCTTCCGCGACGGGCGCATCTTGCAAGGCATCGCCCAGATTTTGTTTGTGCTGGTCGTGGCTGTGGCGTTCAACGACCTGGCTGTGCGCATCAATTCCGCGCTGGATGCGACCAACCAAACGCCCAACTTTGAATTCCTGCAAAACCGAGCCGGCTTTGATATCGCCGACTCGGGCAGCTATTCTTCCAATGACCGCTATATTGACGCCTTCAGCGTTGGCTTTATCAATACCCTGCGCGTCGTCTTGCCGGGCCTGTTGTCGACAACCATCCTGGGCATGTTGGTTGGCGTGCTGCTGCTGAGTCGCAACTTCCTGGTGCGGACTATCTCGCGCGCCTATGTCGAGGTGTTGCGCAACACGCCCATCCTCTTGCAGATATTTACCTGGTATTTCGTCGTTATCTTCGCCCTGCCGCCGCAACAAGAATCGATCGCAATTCCCCAAGAAGGCATCCGCAGCCTGCCCCTGCTGCAATATGCCCTTTCGCTATTGTTGATCGCTGGCATCTGGCGATACAGCGGCAGCTTGCGGCGCAAGACCTGGCGGACGCTCGCGCGCGAAGGCGGCATCGCCATCATCATCCTGGTCAACCTGCTGGGCATCGAATTGGTTGGCAGCGGCACACCGGTCGAATTCCTGCCCGGCTTATACATCAGCATCAAAGGCGTGGCGATTTTCGAACTGATCCCATCGTCGCTGTTTGGCGTGTGGATGGTCTTCGTGGTGCTTGGCATGCTGGTGGCGGCGGCGCTTTGGCGTTACTTCGGCTATATCACCGAGGCGACCGGGCGGCCTACTCCGCGCACCAGAGCCGTGGTGCTCAGCGTGGTCGGTTTTACCTTGTTGGGCTGGCTGATTATGGGCATGCGTCCGACGCCGTCAGTCATCCAGGTCTATGACGAAGACCGCGAAGACCTTGTCGACATGGACTACGATGACGCTTTTGCGTCGGGCTTGCTGACGATCGAACAAGAACTGGAATACTCTCGCCAGCCGCTGCTCTATCGCCCGCCCACACTGGATCGCCGGGGTCGCAATGTCGAAACGGGTATAGAAATCTCGCCGGCCTATCTGGCTGTTTTCTTGGGTTTGGTCATCTATACATCAGCTTTCATCGCCGAGATTGTGCGCGCGGGCATTCAAGCCGTGCCCAAGGGACAGCTGGAGGCGGCGCGGGCATTGGGCATTTCACAAGGCGACATGTTGCGGCGCATCGTGCTGCCCCAGGCATTGCGCGTCATCATCCCGCCGCTGGGCAACCAGTTTCTGAACCTGGCGAAGAACTCCAGCTTGGCGATCGCCGTCTCGTATACCGACATATTCCAGGTGACGAACACCATCATCAATCAAAGCGGGCAATCTGTAACCGGCATTTTGATGGTTCTCTTGTCTTATCTCATTATCAGCCTGGCGATTTCGCTGATGATGAACATGGTCAATCAGCGCTTTCAGATTGTTACGAGGTAGGCGATGGCAGACCATCGCGTTGACGCCAGCAAAACCATAATCAACCACGCGGACGAGCCGACGTTGCCACCGCCGCGCGCCGAAGCGGGCATAAGTGGCTGGCTGCGCCAAAACCTGTTTGGTTCGCCGATCGATATCGTCGTCAGTGCGCTGGCTGCGCTGTTGGTCGTGGCGCTGGCGGTCGGGTTCTTTGATTGGGCTGTGAGGAGCGGCAACTGGTTCGCCATCATCAACAATCAACGCCTGCTGATGATGGAATCTTTTGAAAGCGCGTTTGAATGGCGGCTGGCTATCATCGTGCTGCTTTCGGCTTTATTGACTGGCATCAGCCTGGCTGCCTGGGCGCGGGCTGCTGCGCGTACGTTGACGATGCTGGCGCTGGCGGTCATTGTGGTGGTGACGCTGTTGCCGCCGCTTATCGAAGCGAGCATCGACCAGCCCAAATCGTACTTCGCGGCTGGCAATGTCGATATCATCGACCGCGCTTCTGCATTGACACCCCAAAGCGACCTGGCTTTCATCGCCGCGGCCGGCGAAACCGTGTCTGTCAGTCTGGCGCTGGACGAAGTCGCTGATATCGAAACCCTGCGCGGGCTGGCTGGCTTTTCTGACCGAGCGACCAATGCGCTGGCCAATGCCGCCAACAACCGCATTGAACAGCAGCAGACGACCGGCGAGACATTCGACCGCATGCTCAGTGGCGAGCTGACCGAGTCGCTGGAAGAACGCACTCGCCTCAGCATCCGCACCTTCAGGCGCACCAACGACATGCTCGCCTCGACCCGCGAATTTGTGGAATCCACCGGCGCGCGATTGACCCAGAACGATGCGACAATCGCAGAAATGCGCTGGTGGCTGGACAGGCTGAAAGCGGCGGCGCGCGCAACCGACCCGCGCCAGGCAACGATCCTGGACGCGATCGTGCCCCTGGAAGATGGCATCAAGAATTTATCGGTGAATGAACCGTTGCCTGCCCAGCTGCATGCGGCGCTCGCCAATTTGACCGCCACCACGCTCGCCAGCGACCAATTGGAAGCTCTGGGCGAGCTGCTGGTTGTGCAATTGTCCGAAGACCTGATCGGCGAACCCGACCAGAGCGATGATGATGAGGAGTTGATCGACCCATCAACGCGAGAAGCCGCCTTCTTGCGCGATATGTTCGTGCGCCTGCTGACACCCCAGTCGGTGCTGGATATTTACCAACTGGGGCAAGCGCCAATGCAAGTCGCCATACGCGACGCCCGCAGCCTAGAAGCGCTGGCAGAAGGCGTGTTGAGCGCTGCTGGCGATCAGGTGACATTTATTATCCCGCGCGACGGCTGGTACATCTTCAGCAAAAATGCCGCGCCGGACCATACAGGCAGCGCCATCCTGGCTGTATATGGCATTCATCCCATCATCGAGCGCACGCTCAGCCCCACCGAATCGCGATTTGTGCGCGTAAATGACAATGCGTTGGTAATCCGAGAAGCGCGCCCGCAGATTGACGGCAGCAATATCCCCTTCGTGGTGCTCATCGACAATCAATTCCGCGGGCTCCGCAATATTCAGTCCTACCTCATCCACTTTATCCCGCCGTTCTTTATGCAGGTCGAGGCGCTGCTGTTGCCTTTCTTCATCACGGTCGTATGGGGCTTTGTGTTTGGGCGCTGCATGGCGCATATGCTCGGCGAGCAGTCGGTATTCAATGCGCCCGAAAATCGACTGGTGGTCATGGCTTGGGCTGCTTCGCCCCTGGTGGTCTTGATTGCCTACTTCGTGGTGGTGGCTGGTGGCGGCTTCACGGGCATCCCCAGGGTCGCCCTGCAGCTGGCGGCGGCATTTGGCGCTGTCGAGCTGGCGCGGCGCATTGAAGCCTGGCTGGGCCGCAGCAACCCGGGCGAAGACGCGGAAGGTTCGCTGAATCGGCTGCTGCTCTATGGCTGGGTCGCTTTCCCCTTTGTGATGTTTGTGATGGCATCGGGAGTGGGCGGCTTGTCGGGCGCAGCATTGGCCAACGGTCTGGCGGGCTTGCTCTGGCTGCTGATGATGCTGTGCGTGGGCATGTTGTACCGCGGCCGGCTGGGTTATGCGTTGCTGGCTGGAGGATTTTTCTTGCCGTTGCTTGCCGGGCATATTATCAACCTGGTTTGGGCGGGCTGGACGACAGAGCCTATTTCGTCATTGGCTTTGTGGCTGGCTTTGGCGGCTGTGGGTGTGCTGGCGGGGCTTCTCGGCGAGTCCATGCGCAGCAGCTTGTCTTTTTCGGTCAAGCGCGCTGGCTATCTGCTTGGCTGCCTGGCTTTTGTTTTCGTCTTTGTTGATATCAACCTGCTGGCTGGCGATGACATGACGGGCTGGCTGGCCGGCGTGGCTTTTGCGCTTTGGCTGGGCTGGATGTTCTTCGGCGGTGCCTTGCAGTGGCACTCAAACCGCATCATCATTGGCCTGCTGCTCTTGACATTTCTGTGGCTGGGCGCCTGGACATCGCTGGATCGCACCTCAAGCGCGCTCTTCATCGTCTGGCTGGTTGCGGGCGCATTCGCATTCAAACGCGGCGAGTCGGAACAAGGCGCGCTGGGCAGCCGCAAGGGACCGGCTGGCCTGTTGATGAACAGGCTGGGCAGCACCCCTTCGCGCAGCCTGGTTGTGACGGGCGGCTTGTGGCTGGCGACGCTCTTGCTTTTGCCAAGTTTGATGACCGGGCTAGAAGCGCAAGGGATTTTGCAAACATCGGCTTCCGACCTGCTGCCTGTATCGGACAAGCGGCTGTGGGGCGGCTTGCTGCTGACCATGCAGCTGACGATATTGGGCGTGGGCGCATCTTTCCCGGTCGGTCTGGCTTTGGCGCTGGGACGGCGCAGCTCTTTGCCGGTCGTCAAGACAGCCTGCATCCTCTACATTGAAGCGGTGCGCGGCGTCCCGTTGATCACGGTGCTCTTCATGGCGACGCTGCTGGTGCCGCTGATCGACCCCACTCTGGCGACAATCGAAGGGGCAGTGCGCGCCTGGGTGGGCATCACCATGTTCAGCGCGGCTTACCTGGCAGAAAATGTCCGTGGCGGCTTGCAGTCGATCGGGCGCGGTCAGACAGAAGCGGCGCAGGCGATTGGCTTGTCTACCTGGCAGACGACCCTGCACATCTTGCTGCCACAGGCTTTGCGGGCGGTCATCCCGGCGCTGGTCGGGCAATTTATCTCGCTCTTCAAAGACACTTCGCTGGTCTACATCGTGGGCTTGGCAGAGATTTTGGGCATCGCCCAACGCGTGGTCGCACAGCCCGAATACTTGCAGCGACGTCAGGAAACATTCCTGTATGTCGCCATCGTCTACTTCGTCTTCAGTTACATCATGTCCTACATCAGCCGCAAGGTCGAAGCGACGGGTTCGGGCGCGGTACGAGCAGAACGGCTCTAGGCGCGGCGGAAAGCAGCAAGCGGAGGCACACAATGGAAGCGGACAGCAAGCAAGTCATGGCGGGCGACGAGCCGATCATCATTTGTCGCGAAATGAACAAGTGGTTCGGCGAATTTCATGTTTTGCGCAATATCTCGCTGGAGGTGATGCCGCAAGAAGTGCTGGTCATCATTGGACCGTCTGGCTCGGGCAAATCCACTTTCATCCGCTGCATCAATCGGCTGGAAGAACACCAGGATGGCACCATCATCGTCGATGGCATCGAGCTGAGCCACGATGTGCAGAATATCGCCGAGATCCGCCGCGAAACCGGCATGGTCTTTCAGCAATTTAATTTGTTCCCGCATCTGACGGTGATGGACAATATCTCGCTTGCGCCGATGAAAGTGCGGCACTGGGCGCGCGACAAAGCCGAACAACGGGCGATGGAATTGCTGGAACGGGTCGGCATCCCCGAGCAAGCCTTCAAATATCCTGGACAGCTTTCCGGCGGACAACAGCAGCGCGTCGCCATCGCCCGCGCCTTGGCCATGGAGCCGAAGATCATGCTCTTTGACGAGCCAACATCGGCGCTCGACCCTGAGATGATCAAAGAAGTGCTGGATGTCATGAAGGAGCTGGCGCGCACCGGCATGACCATGTTGGTCGTGACGCACGAGATGGGCTTCGCGCGGGAAGTCGCCGACCGCGTCATCTTCATGGATATGGGGCGCATTGTCGAGCAGGGTCCGCCAGAAAACTTCTTCAGCGACGAAATCACCCACCATCCGCGCACGCAGGAATTTCTGGATCAGATCTTGTAAGCAAGTAATTTGACCCCACCCCCGGCCCCTCCTCTGATCTTGCCCCGTTTTAGTTGACAGCTTATTTGGGGAATCCCCCTTCTTGCTCATATTGTTCCGGGCTCATGTGATCCAAGCCGGAATGTAGACGCTGGCGATTGTACCAGCCTTCAATGTAGCGGAAGACAGCCCGGC
>JAJDZQ010000173.1 GCA_022824565.1 Anaerolineae bacterium
CCCTCGGCACCGATGCAACTGACGATAAAGTTGGCGCAATTGAACGAACGGATGTGAAACCTGTAGACACTAGAGATGGGGCTAATTCTGTAGAAATTGAATCACTGAAGCTGTACAGCAACTTGAACCGACCTGGCAAGATAAAGTTGAACGATGAATTTGCCCCGCCACGTCCGCTTCCTAACCCAAGCTTCAGGCGGCGAAGGAAGCAAGAAGAGCTTGAAGAGTCGATTGCGAACGAACCGGAGTTGGTTGAACGCTCGCGACTAGTTCTTGCCAAGAAATGGGATGGCAAGAATCCTGATACACGGGAATTCCTGAAACAGCAATATGGTGGACGCTGCCAGATTTGCAACTACACTTTCCCAAAACATGATGGCGAACCCTACTTTGAAGGTCTTTATATTGAGTCATACAAGAAAGCTGAGTGGCTAGATGATCCTGCGAATGTGCTCTGTCTCTGTGCCAACCATTCTGCCCAGTTTCTTAACGGTGCAAGAGAGTTCATCCCCGATTTCCGCACACAAGTATTGTCTTATGCAGGCGGCGAATTCCACGTTATCAATGTTAAGCTGATCGGCGAAGATCTGGGAATTCGCTTTACGGAAAGCCACATCATTGATCTGAGAACATTTGTCGAAGTAAGTGAAAACGCCTGAATCACTGTTGTAGGTCAGTCTGAAACCTTTCACATATTGATGCTAAGTTGCCCCGGCGAAACTGGCGGAGTATACTCCTGTTGGAGTTGGAAGTGTCGCCAAGGCTAAAACTGGGCTGGGCGGTTATGGAGGCGCGCGATGCTAACGCAAGAACAAGTGCAGCAATTCCACGAAAACGGCTACCTGGCAGTCGACAAGCTGCTGGATTACGAGCTCGATATCCAGCCGGTCATCGATGAATATCAGCAGCTGCTGGACGATCTTTGCGAGAACTGGGTGGCAGAAGGGCGGCTGTCAGAGACCTATCGCCACTTGCCATTCGAGCGCCGGCTGGTGGAAGCGTATCGCGCCGGCTGCCGCTATGAGAATCACTTCGATATCGCGCTGCCCAATAGCGGCGTCCAGCCCGACACGCCCATCCACCTGGGTCCCGCCGTGTTTGACTTGCTGCGCAGCCCGCGCATGCTGGCGGCTGTCGAGTCACTCATCGGCGGCGAAATCTACAGCAACCCCATCCAGCATGTGCGCATCAAACCGCCAGCCAGTGTCATCGCCAAAACAGATGTCGACCGGGCGCTGGTGGGCAGGACGCACTGGCACCAAGACAGCGGCGTCGCCTTGCCCGATGCAGACGACACCACAATGGTCACTTGCTGGGTCGCGGTGACCGAAGCCACAGTCGAAAATGGCTGCTTGCAAGTGTTGCCGAAGAGCCACCGCGAAGGCATGTCCCTGCATTGTTCGACCGTCGACCAATTGGGCATACCAGACGCGCTAATCCCACAGGCAGAAGCCCAGCCCGTGCCGCTGAGTCCCGGTGGCGTGCTCTTCTTCCATCCCATGTGCAAACACGCTTCGCTGGACAACAACAGCGATGCCTTCCGCTGGAGCTTCGACCTGCGCTATAACCCGATTGGTCAGCCAACCGGGCGGCCCCATTTTCCCGGCTTCGTGGCGCAAAGCCGGCTGAACCCGGGGGCGGCGCTGGACGATGTCGCAGAATGGGCGCGGCTGTGGCTGGATGCCCGCGACAAGCTCGCGCAGGTTGATGGCGTCAAGACGCACCGCTGGGATAGTGAAGATCCACTTTGCGCTTGATTGCAGGCGCGCTACGTTGCACAGGATCGTGCGGATGCGAAATAACTCGATAGAAACAGATGTATAAAGAGTTATAATTGATTTTGCCTTTGCTAACCCGGCGTTCGTGTACTTTTCGCCCGCATGCGACCTGTTTGATAGCTCCCCATGCCTGAAGCCTATCGCATCCCCGCGCAACCCATCCGCAGCGAACTCATCATTCGCAAGTCGCGCTTTTTGACGACTGTCGCGCCAGCCGCCACCGTCTCACGCGCCCGGGAATTCCTGGCCGGTGTACGCGCAGAAATGCCCGATGCCAGCCATCATGTCTATGGTTTTCGTGTGGGCTTCGGCAAGACTGTCACCGAAGGCATGAGCGATGCTGGCGAGCCTACCGGAACAGCCGGTCCGCCTACCCTGGCCGTGCTGCGCGGTTCGGGCATTGGCGATATTGCGCTGGTGACAACGCGCTACTTCGGCGGCACAAAGCTGGGCACGGGCGGTCTGGTGCGCGCCTATACCGAATCGGCGCAGTTGGCATTGGAACAGCTGGAAACCGAACTGAAGGTCGAGCGGCGCATCGTGGGCATCGAGTTGCCCTATTCGCTATACAATATCGTCAAACGGATGATCGCGGAACATCATGGCCGCGTGGAAGACGAAGTTCTTGACGGACAAGTGCTGCTGGTCGCTCGCTTCGTGCTCGATGATCTACAGCGCTTCTCTGCAGAATTGCGCGAGCGCACGGCTGGGCAGATCACGCCGGTCGACCTCGCTTAGCTTTGCTGGGTCAACTTCTGCGCAACCAGCCGCCGCACTTGGCCGATCGCGGCATGCGAGGGCGAGATCGCTTCTGCCAGCGCGATATAGCTCCGTGCGTCGTCCATCTGGTCGCTGACGATCAACACCATCGCCATTTGCGCCAACAAGGGCACATCGTTGGGGAAGGTCTCCAGGCTGGCATTTAGCTTGTCGATGGCTGCCTCGCGCCGGCCGTCCGCCCAACTCAACTGCGCCAGAGCCAAGGCTAATTGCGGGTCGCCGCCGACCGCCGCTTCCGCTTCGTTTAAGACTTCGAGCGCTGTTTGACGGTCTTGCCAACTGAGATAACAGCGAGACAAAGCCAAACGCAAATCAACCAGCAGCGGCGCGATTTCGCAAGCGCTTTCCAGCAGCTCTATATCCCTTTCGGCGACAGCTTTTCCCGCGCTCAGTGTCAGCCGAACTTCGCCCAGCGATTCTTCAAAGCCCGGCAAAATCAGCTGTAATTCGCTTCGCTGCAGCTCCAGTTCCAGCGGGTCATCAGCATCAATCTGCGTGCGGCAGTGCTCGATCCAACCAGCGGCGCGCTCTCCATCTCCCGCTGCCAAGGCCAGTTGCGCCAAACACAGGCTGGCATTGGGGTTGGCGCTGGCATGCCGCTGCAAGATAGCTTGCGCTGGCGAAAAATCATCGAGGTCGATCAGCCGATCGCAGGCTTCGCCCAGAAAATCGCCTTCAAAGTCGCTTTCGACCAGGCGTTCAAAATAAATCCACAACTCAACATCTTCGGCATCAATCATATAACTGAGCGCCAGCTGCAGCGCGCCGAGGTTGCGCGGATTTTGTGCATGGTGGAGCTTCAGCGCGTTGGCGATTTCCTGGGGGATTTGCGCGTCTTCCGCGACTTCATCGGGGTCGATCAGCAGCACATCATCGATCCGCCAGCTTTGCGCTTCCGCCGTCATCAACAGCTGCGCATATTGCAGATGCAAGGCAGGATGTTGAACACCCGCCTCCAAGGCACTCTGCACCACATCCACAGCTTCGGCGAACAGGCCGGCTTCCGACTGAACCTTCGCCAGGCTGTGCCAAATGCTCGCATCGGCAGCGTTGTGCAAGTGGTTTTGCAGTGCATGGGCAGCGAGATCCTGATAGCCAAGCTCGGCCAAACCCAGCGCAAAAGCCGCGATCGCCGCACGCTTGTTCAACATCTCTGATTCACGCAATTGTGGGACCAGCGCATCGCCAATATCTTCCAGGCCCGCTTGCATGACCTGTTTGGCCATCATGCCCAGGCACCAATCGCTGAATGCGCTTTTGTGACGTTGATGCTGGGCAGCCACTTCCTGGAATTGCGCTGCGATATCCGCCTCGTCCCATGCCACGCCCCAATGCAGCAGGTACACATCCAGATTCCAGTCGAATACCAGCGGCAGCAGCTCAACCAGCTCGGACCCTTGCGCGACCGGCGCATAACTGATGAGGGCTGGCACATGGCCACTGCTGTCCAGTTCTGCCATCAGGTTGGCGGCCACACTGGGCAATCCGCTTATGGCTGCGGCAAGCGTATCAAATTCGTAGCGATAATCCGCGCCTTCTTGGTCACCGAGCAAGCTCAAATCTGCGCTCAATGTGAGCTGGCAACGGTCGGCGACATCCAGCCTTCCCCACAGTTGCACATTGTCCGCCAACCCGGCCAGCTCCCAGTCATCGGGCGTGAATTGATAATCGTCGGCGGTGATCTCGCTGCTGTCGCTGTTTTCGTCGATTCGCGCGAAGCAGCGATAGACGCGCGTATCGGCATTCTGCTCCAGCAGATAGGCCAGGCAGGCGGCCAGCCCCATGGCGACTTCTGGCATAGCGGCGCATAGAATCGGATACAAGCTAATCCGCAAGCGCGCGTCACTTTGGATGGATTGCGCCAGGCCTACCGCGCTGCCAAAAATGGACGAAGGCGCGCCAGCTTCTTGCCGCCGCAGCCCCAGCTGCTTCATCCTTTCCGCCGCAATATTCATCGTCTCTCCATCAAAACACCCTGCCGAGAAGACAGGGTGTTAATCAAGCGGTCGCCTGGTTAATGAAAACCAGCGATGCTCAGCCGGCTATGCCCATGCCGACGACATTTCCGCGCGTGACCACATAATCGCTGTGCAGCCAGCCCGTTCCAAAACTGCCCGTTACCTGATACCAGACGCCATCGCCCGACAGGCCAGTGATCTCCAAGACGGTCCCGCCACTCACGATCGTCAGGCTGCCATGGATTGTGCCTGGACCCGAACGAATGTGCAAGCGCGCGATGTTGACGATTGCCCGCGGCGTCGCGCCATTCAAGTGCGATGATGCGCTGGGCAGGCGCGAAAAGTCGCCGCGTGCCGCCGTATAAGATGCGTTCACCCAGCCCGGCCCGTCATGGGTCTCGATTTCATACCAGTTGCCGTTGCCCACGCCACCCGTGACCAACAACCGCGAACCGCCCGGCACGGTGAGGATGATGTCATGGCCCACGCCCGGACCCGAACGAACATTGAGGTACGCGGTATTGACAACCAGATGCGCCGCTCGCCCCAAGATCGCGCTGTCGCTAGCCGAATAAATATGCATCGAGATGCCCGTCTGGGGAACATTGTCGTAGTTGCCGCGCGTAACGGTGTAAATGTGTCGCAGCCAGCCAGCGCCCGCCGCCGTTTCGACCTTGTACCAATGTCCACCCAGGGAGATTTCCAAAACCGGCAGCACCGTGCCACCAGTCACCACCGCCACAATCGGGTAGCTGACGTCTGGACCTTCGCGCACATTCAGGTACGAAGTATTGACGACCACATGCGCTGCGCCATAGGGAATAGCGGCAGCGGCGGTTGTCAATCCGCTCGGTAGACTGGCCGCTCCTCCCGACCAGGGAATGCCAGAAAAGTCGCCGCGGCGGATGGTGTAGTTGCTGTTGACATAGCCAATGCCTTCTGGCGATTCAACCTCGTACCAGGTCAGATTTTCCGCGCGCGATATGACCGGCAGGGTCGTTCCACCTGGCACAACCATGACAACATCATGCCCTGCGCCAGGCCCGCTGCGCACATTAAGAAATGCTGTATTGACGATGAGGTGCGCTGGCGCCTGCGCGATAGCCACCTGCCCCACCAGCGCAGCCAACAGCAACAATAACCCAAACAACGCAAGCCGATGGTTCTTTTTATTCGTAAGCATATGCCCCCCAAATTCAGCTACCTGACCGCGAAACCTTCCAGAACATCCTAACATGTAGTATAGGCGGCTCTGGCAAACTGGGCAAATGCCCAGACCAACAAACGCGGGTCGCCTGCAATTTGACAGGCGCGCGCGGCTATGCTAGGCTATAGCCAATGTGCAAGAGGCGAAGGGACCCGAGATGGTAATGGCAGCACAGCAAGTCGAAATCTTGACGGAAACACCTGCTCTGTCTGTGACGCCGGCAGCGGTGTCGATCATCAAGAGCCTGCTGGATCAACGGAATATCCCGCAGCATGCTCTGCGCGTTTTTGTTACGGGCGGCGGATGCTCGGGCTTGCAGTATGGCATGGCTTTTCAAGAATCGCCTGAAATGGGCGATACCGTCGTCAGCGACGGTGGTGTGCGCCTGCTCATCGACCCAAACAGCATGATGTATCTGCGCGGCGCAACCATCGACTATGTCGATAGTTTGATCGGCGGTGGCTTCCGCATCGACAATCCCAATGCGGTATCCAACTGTGGCTGCGGGCATTCGTTCAAGTCGGACGACCAAGCCGCGGGCGATGCGGCTGGCTGTGGCACCTGCGGAAGCTACTAGCGCCGCAAGAGGCTGATCAGCACGCCCAACATGCCCAGGCTGCCCAGCGCCACTATCGGCAAGATAGGCGGCACATCTGGCGCGCGCGGATCGTCGCGGCTGCCGATGCGCAGTAAATCTCCGCTGGGCGATTGCGTGGCGGCTGGCGGCGTAAAGGTGGGCAGCGGCGAGGCGGCCAGTATGGCTCTGCTATTGGCGCTATCGGCCGGCGCGGTCGCCAGATCGATAGTGCGGTCGTCCGCTTGCTCTGCGCCACCTGCATCTCCAGACGCTATCTCGGCGAGATTGTCAATCGCTTCGATTTGTGACAAATCCCCGTCCAGTTCGACCAGGTCGCCATAAACCCAGGCGCGGCCGCTCGGCGACAGGTCAAAGCGGAATTCGTACCAGCGGAAATAATTGCGCAGCACAGGATACATTCTGCCATTGGCGATCGTACCCAGCAGCGGACTTTCGACATCGGGCAGCGCGCGCACATTGACTTCGCCAGCCGAGGCCAGGGCTTGCAAGCGGACTGCGGGCAATTCGGACGCGATTGGCGGGACAGTCGGCGATTGCGCATGGACTGGCTCGATATCGGGTGTAGCGCGCACCAGGACGGCCGGCACCGGCGTTGCGCTCGCTCGTTGCGCCAGCGCGCTACTGGTCCATACAGACAGAACGACCGCGAATAGCGCTGCGCGGGCCAATCCGCCTGGCTGCAACCATTTGCCTACCATGAGATTGCGTTGATGTCGTTGAAGCGCCCTTGCTCGGCGACGACACTGCGGTTATCCGCCTGATTTACCAAAAAGCCCTGATAGAGCTGGCTGTTCAAACCGACCACCCGCCAGCCGCTCATGACAAATGGCGGAATTGTGATGCCAGCCGGGCAGCGCGTGCAATCGGCCGGCAGCCATTCGCCATTGTAGCGCCGCGCTATATGCAGGTGGGTGGCATTTGAATAGCCGCCGATGCAGGCAGGGAAACCCAGCAAATTGCCCGCCTCGACCACTTGCCCGACTCGCAGCGAATTGTGATGGTCGATATGCAAATACAGAATCGTCCAGCCGCTGCCTTCATTGCCATCGCCATCCAGGTCGAGCACAACCAGGCCTTCTGCCAGGCGCGCGATCACGCCATCGGCCACAGCTGTAGCCGCGAATGACGACTCGTAACAGCCATACTTGTCGTCCGGGGGCGCGAAATCGATCGCCGACCAGGCGCTGCCGTTGCCCCAGCCACCATGAAAGCCCCCGGTGTAGCGCCACTGCTCGCCTCGTGGGAATGGCAAGGTCAATTCCGGTTGTAGAAGGTCCATTGGCACAGTGACATGGGCATCGGCGAAGGCATCGCCAAAAAGCGCGCGGTATGTCGCAGCCAAGCCCACCTCCCCCACCGCGTCTTGCCAGTCCACTTGCGCAAGCAACTGCGAAAGCACATATTGCACAGCGACTGTGCCAGCATTCAGCGATGGGTCGAAGCGCAAGTTGCTCGCATCGGCGAACTTCAATTGCGGAGCGCCGCGGTATTTCCAATCATAATAGCCCTGATTGAGCTGGTCGGCCAGCCAGCTAAGCTGACTGTAGATGCCGGCGCGGGCGATGCCGAATGCCTGCGTCAACAGAGGATAGACCCGCGCATCCTCATCGACATCCTGGCTGGACAACAACCGGGCAAAATGCTCCAAGAAAGCCAGTAAGACGCGCGCATCCACACTATATTCCCGCGACACGCGCTCGACAATCTGCGCCGCGCTGTATTGTGTTGAGTCCAGCGTGACAGTCATCTCGCGCAATACGCCGGGCTGCGCGGCAACAAAGGCGGCGACATCAAACGCCGCGCTGTTCACCGAGCGCACCAGTCGCGAATCGGCCAAGATGCGGATTGCCTCGGTATAGTCGACAAGGGTTTGTGGCAAAACAAGCACTTCGCCCACATTCAGCAGGTCGGGATTGGGCAGGTCGTTGGCGGCCAGCAAATCACTCACCGAAATGTTGTAACGAAGCGCAATCCGCGTGATTGTGTCGCCAGCCGCCACCGTGTGTGTGACGACCGGCCGTTCAGTAGGCTCGGGCGCGGCTTGCAGACCTGCCTGGATAGCCAGGGGTGTGTCCGCGGTTGGCAACATACTTGTCGTTTGCGGTGTGGCGATTGCGCTGGAGCCCGCCCATTCATCGGCGCCGTTTGTAGCCGGGCTGGCCGCGGCGCAACCGGCCAGCAGGCTTGCAAAAGACAAGACAGACAACACTAGGGCGGCTGCCCTTGGCGCGCTATAATCGGGGAAAATGCGGTTGCAGATTCGTGACATCAGGAGGGCAGCATGGCCGAAGCGCAAGCAGTGCGAGCCACATTCGCGGGCATGGTCGAGCGATTCGCGCCAGACAAAGCGGGGGGTCTTTCTGCCAACATTGCTTTCAACCTCAGCGGCGACAATGGCGGTCTGTATTGGATCAAGATCGCTGATGGCGCTGCCTCTACAGGCGAAGGCAGCCTAGCCAGCGCGGATATGACCGTGCACGCCAGCGCCGATGACTGGTTCGCGGTGGCCATAGGCGACTTAAACCCCATGCAAGCCTTCATGACCGGCAAGCTCAAGGTCCAGGGCGATATGGGCTTGGCGATGAAGATGCAGACCCTGTTTGCTGGCTAACACCCGCATTGTCGCCACCTCACCGACTGTCATAGCTGCCAGCTGGCGCGCTCAGCCCAAAACTGAATGCCGCCACATCCAGCGCTTCGTCGATGGCATCGGCCACGCTGTCGTCATCACTGGCTGTCTCTGCCAGCTCGCTCAGCATGTCCAGGGCGCGACGACCGCCGATCTCGCCCAGCGCCGCGATCGCAGCCAGTTGGATCTCAGCATCATCGCTATGCAACAATTTGCCGATGGGCGGCACCGCCTGCTGTAGCTGCAGCTGCCCGCAAGCCGCGATCGCCTCATAGACGCATTCGTCGTCGCCGCTGGTCAATGCTTCCAGCAGCACATCGCCCCAGATGCTGTTGCAAGTCCGCCCCATGGCGAAGACCGCGCCAATTTTCAATTCCTGGCTGCCCTGCGCATATGCCGCGCGGATTAAGCGAGCCACCTGGGGATGGCTGGAATTTGCCAAAGCCTCCAGCGCTCGCCGCCGCACAGACGCGGGCTGTTGCGGATCGGTGTGCAGGCGCAAGGCGATTTGCTGCGCTGCTTCCGCCATGTCAGCCGCGATGCCGCCATATTCGCCCAGCAGCATAAATCGTCCCAAGCCAGTCAAGGCCCGGGCTCGCACAAGCGCATCTGCGTCGTCCGCCAAAACCATAAAGCGCTGCATCGTCGCGGGCGATTCATCGAACCACAGCAGGTCGATGGCTGCTGCGCGAACCAGGCTGCTGCTGTCCGCCAGCGCTATCTGGGCAATCTCGCGGAAGTTGAGCTCGAACAAGGCTTCGCTGGAGTCGTTGAGGGCGCGGAGGACTTGCGCTTTGAAACCGGCTGGCAACCGCGACCAGCTGCTTGCAATGGCTTCGCGCTCGGCTGGAGATAAATCGCTCAAGCCATAAATGATGACCGACGAAACAACCGACTGCCCGCTGGCCGCCCCGGCTTGCAGCGCCATCACCACTTCAGCGGGCGCAGGCTTCTGCTGCTCCAGCGCCGCAATCTCTTGCTCGAAGCCGTTCATCACAAAGACTGGCTCGGTTCAACCGAGACTAGGTGGATTGACCAGGTCATAGACCATGATGACCGCGCCCAGCAAGAGCAGCAGCGATATGCCAATCATGTGAACGCGCCCTTCGATCTTGGGGTCGACCGGTTTGCCGCGCAGCATCTCAATCAGCACAAAGACAATGCGGCCGCCGTCCAGCGCGGGGATGGGCAGCAAGTTGCTGATACCCAAGAAGATGCTGATTAGGGCGATGAAGTTGAGCATAATGGACGGACCTTCGTTCAAGCTGCGTTGCAAGAATTCGCCGCCGATGATGCTGATGCCGATGATGCTGATCGGGCGCGCGTCTCGCCCTGTTAGCGAGCCATCCAATAGCTGCCCCGGGACCGAGGCGATCAAACGAAAAGTCTGGGCAGTTGTGCGCAAGCTGTGCGCGATGGCATCGGGCACACTTTGTGGGATGAGTTCTTTCTTGTAGCCAGCGTTGGCGAAGCGCGTGGCATCGCCCAAAGCAAACTGCGAACGGATTAACATGCCCAGCCTGCCCTGCTCTTCTGGCGGGTCGATCTGCGGAATGAGGCTGACATCCAGCCGTTCAGTTGGCCCATCCTCCTGTTCGCGCAGGATCGTGAGCTGCAGCAGCTGGCCAGCGTAGTCTTCCGCCGCTTTTGCTAACAAACTGGCCGGATCGCCCGCAGACGGAATGTCGCTTCCAGCGATCTGCGCCACCAAATCACCAGGCAGAATGCCCGCTTTTGCCGCTGGCGACTCTTCGACCACACCCAGGACCTGCACATAACCAGCCCGCTCGGCGAAGTCGGGCGTTGTCGTAACCGCATAACTTTCGCCATCTGTCGCGCGGATCAGCGAAAAGTCGATCTGCTCGGCCTGATAAGCCGCCAGCAGGTCATGAAATGCCGCAAAGTCAACAAAGCGCTGGCCGTTGATCCGTTCTATGGCATCGCCAACCTGCACAGGCGTGTCTGCGAAAATGGAGTTCGGCGGGATCGCGGCAACTTGACTCAGACCGCCCACCGGCAACGACAAGCCAATCAGCGCGACCAGGAAAAACAGCAGCATGGCTGTCAAAAAGTTGGCAAATGCGCCAGCCGCCATAAAGAAAATACGCGCCAGTGGCGGCGCCTCGCTCACCGACAACATCGCCTGCTCGTCGACTCCGCGCAGCCGCAGCATCTCTCGCTCGCTGACGATGCGCACCGGGCCCGACCGCCGATGTTCAATGATGACGCGGTCGCGTTTGACCTTGTCTTCGCTGGTGGGTCCCACCATGTCTTCACCCAACGGCCGCACGAACCCGCCCAGCGGGATCATGTTCAGGGTGAATTCGGTTTCGCGCCAGGTGAACAGACGGCGAATGCGCGGTGGAAAGCCAATGCCAAATTCCAGCACATTGATGCCCACCAGCCGAGCAGCCAAAAAATGCCCCAGCTCGTGGATGATGATGGCGGGGATTAACACCAGCGCGAAAGCGGCGATGGCAAGCAAGATATCATTTGCGGCGGCAGGGTTGACCATCGGCGCTTCCTCTGGTTGCTCGTCTCTTTGCGCTCATTATACGCGCGGCAAGGCATTTTGTGCAAGCAGCCGCAGCCCGTCCCGCAATCACTCGCTGGCAGACAACACGACAGCGCCGCCACCAACGCCCGAGCGCAACATGTCGATATCCGGCGACAAATCCGCCAGCCGTTCCGCCACCGCTTGGGCGTCAGCGGCCGCGCAGATGCAATGCACATTGGGTCCAGCATCCAACGTATAACAGACGCGCAGCCCGTCAGCTTCTCGCCAGTTGCGCACCGCTTCCATCACCGCCAACGTGAGCGGCTGCCAATAGAAGAGTGGCGGCGCGCTGGTCATCATCACGGCGTGCATCAAGTTGCTGTCGGCTTCCACGACTCGCGCCAGCCAAGCAAAGTCGCGCTGATAAAGCGCCTGTTTGACTTCTTGCAGCCTGGCCGCGGCCGTCTCGACGCGCGCCGACTGGAATAGGCTGCTGTGGGCGCTGGCATGCCCGGCTGTCGAGCCAACTCGTTTATGCTGATGGCTGACGATGGCGATGACATCCGCCAGCTGCCAATGGTCTGCGGGCGCGATCGTCTCTGCGTATGAGTCTGCGTGCGCATTGGCGGCCTGCCACTCGACGAAGCCGCCGGGGATGGAACGGGCTGCGGAACCCGAACCCAGCCGCGCCAACGTCGTCAGTTCGCGTTCTGCAAGCTGTCCATGCAGCGCCGCCACAGCCGCCATGGTCAACGCCGCGAAGGCCGATGCCGACGAAGCGATGCCCGCGCCCATGGGGAAGTTGTTGCGCGAATCGACCTGCGCCCGCAGCTTCGTTCCCAGCCGCCGCCGCAACATGTCCAGATGCGCTTGTACGCGCCGCAGCGCAGCCACGTTCGCAGCTTCGCCATTGATCGTCAAGCTGTCTGCTGCCAAATCCGCCGACCAGCGCACAGTCGTTGTGGTATGCAGCGCCAACAGGTTCATGCTCAGCGAGCTGTTGGCTGGCAGCCGCAGCAGCGGGTCGCGGTTGCCCCAATACTTGATGAACGCAATGTTGGAATGCGCGCGCGCGCTTGCTATATTGTAGCTATCTGCCATGTGCATCGGCTCTCGCTTGGCTATTGGGCGAGGCTGATCGTCCATGCGCATCATTATCCCGCCGCCGCGCTCTTTGTCCAGCGCAGAGAAAGCAAGATTGGCTGTACACATGTTGATCGGCTTGCTGCAAACCATGCGCCCACGCCAATGGACGAAGAACATCCTGTTCGTCTTTCCGGCGCTGGTCTTCGGCTCGCAGCTTTTCAACCTCGCTGCGCTGACGCAAGTCGTGCTGTGCAGCTGCCTGCTGATTGTGATTTCGGGCAGCGTCTACATCATCAACGACCTGGCCGACCTGGAAGCCGATCGCGCTCACCCACGCAAGCAGACGCGTCCGCTGGCGGCCGGCGTCGTTTCTGTGCCGGTCGCCTGGATGGCAGCCGTCATTTTGCCCGCCCTGGCGCTGGCGGCTGCATACAATGTCAATCAGACCTTGTTTTGGGTTCTACTCGTCTATTTTGTGTTGCAAGTCGCCTATTCCTTCGTTCTGAAGCACATTGTGCTGCTGGACATATTGGTCGTGGCGGGGGGTTTCGTGCTGCGCGTGCTGGCGGGCGGCGTGGTCATTGATGTGCAGCTTTCGCCCTGGCTGTATACATCGGCGGGTTTGCTGGCGCTTTTTTTGGTCATCGGCAAGCGGCGGCAAGAATTCTTCACGCTCGGCGAACAGGCCGCGCTGGCTCGACCAGTTTCCGCTCACTACAACCTGGCGCTATTGGATGACATGTTGCGCATTGTGACCGCATCAACAATGATTACCTATATCCTGTACACTGTCGAAGCGCGGACGATGGTGCGCCATGGCGAAAACCTGGGGCTGTTGACCGTGCCCATCGTGATCTATGGCTTGTTCCGCTATCTGTACCTGATCCATGTGCAGAACGAAGGCAGCGCGCCAGACGAAATTCTGCTGACCGACCGTCCGCTGCAAGCGACTATTGCGGTGACGGCGCTCGCCTACTTTATCATCATTTATCTGCTCTGAATGACCATGAAAGGCAGTGTCAGCGCGCCCGGCAAAGCCATTCTGCTAGGCGAACATGCCGTGGTCTATGGCAAGCCGGCGATTGCCATTCCGCTGCCCCAGCTGCGCGCAGTGGCCGACTTCCATCAAAACGAGCGAACCTTCACGATTTGTGCAGCCGACATAAACCGCCCGCCCTGGCATTGGAGCGCCAGCGCAGCGAACTCCGCCGACCCGCTGGCCAGCATGGCCGCGCTCACACTGCGGCATCTGGGCATCTGCGCGCCAACCGGCGAAATCACGATTCGTTCTGCGATTCCTATCGCCAGTGGCCTGGGCAGTGGCGCTGCTGTCTCCGCCGCCCTGGGACGCGGCATCGCCGGACTGTATGGCAAAACGCTAGCCAATGCCGAGTTGAATGCGCTGGTCTATGCAGTGGAAAAATTGCATCACGGCACGCCAAGCGGCATCGACAATACGACTGTCGTTTTTGAGCAGCCAGTCTACTTCCAGCGCGGACAGCCGCTAAAAACGCTAAAGCCGACCCACAGGCTGGATTTTCTGCTGGCGGACAGCGGCGTCCCCGCGCTGACACGCGTGTCTGTCACAGCCGTTCGTCAGTTGCTGCGCAAAGAGCCAGTGCGCACAAACAGCCTGCTCGAGCAAATCGCCGCTGCCGTCGCCGCTGCCCAAGCCTGCCTGGCAGCGGGCAAGCTTTTGCAATTGGGCGAGTTGATGACAGAAAATCACGGTCGTTTGCAGCACTTGGGGGTGTCTTCGCCGCGGCTGGATGCCCTGGTAGCGGCGGGCCTGCAAGCGGGCGCGCTGGGCGCAAAGCTTTCGGGGGGCGGTCTTGGCGGCAATATCATTGCGCTGGTCGAACCAGCGACGAGATCGGCGGTCGAGCGGGCGCTGCTAGCGGCCGGCGCGATACGCGTACTGTCTGCGAGCCTAGGAGGCTGATGACCCGATGACCACATTAATCAAGCTCGGCGGTTCGCTGGTCACAGACAAGCTCGTTGCAAATTCCTTTCGCCGCGATGTGGTTCGCCAGATCGCCGCGCAACTGACGAGGCTATTTGCGAATGCCGATGAGCTGCGCGTGGTGCTGGGGCACGGCAGCGGCTCGTTTGGGCATGTCGCGGCGCAGAAATACCGAACTGTGCAGGGAGTCGCCAGCGCAAAAGAGCGGCTGGGCATGGCGCGGGTGGGCGCGGTCGCAGCGGAATTAAGCCGATTGATCTTGGCTGAGTTGCTGGCAGCCGGGTTGCCGGCGCTGCGCTTCCCGCCATCGGCGCTGTTACTGACGCGCAATCGGCGCATTGAAATGCTAGAAACGCGCCCCTTGCTGTCGGCGTTGCAACAAGGCAGCTTGCCGCTGGTGCATGGCGATATCGCGCTGGACAGCCTGATCGGCGGCACGATCGTTTCCACAGAAACCGTCTTTGCCGCGTTGGTCGAGCCGCTGGGCGTGACAGAAATTATCTTGCTGGGCAAAGAGGACGGCGTGCTGGATGATGCTGGCACGGTCATCCCGTGCATCACGCCAGAGACTCTTCCCGCCCTGAAGCCGCTGTTGGGCGGCGCTAGCGGCATTGATGTAACTGGCGGCATGTTGCACAAAGTCGAGGCGATGGTAGAGCTGGTGGCGCGGCAGCCCCGGCTGACTGTCACAATCGCCGATGGCCGGCGCGAGGGTATATTGCTAGATTTGCTGCAGCAGCGGCGCGCGGTTGGCACGCGCATCACAGCGGCTTTCTAGCTCAATTTGACCGTAGCGAAACATTGTGCAGCAGGGGATACAAGCCATAGGCATCGAAGCGCAAATTCTGCACATTGGCGCGCTTGGCTGTCAAACGCAGCGGCTCGCGCAAGGGCAGGATTAGCGTCTCGTTCATCAGCAGCGCCTGCAATTCATAAACTCTTTCTCGGCGCAGTTGGGCGTCGCTTTCTTGCTCGGCTTGCGCGAGCAACTGGCTGAGGGACGGGTTCTGCGCGCGCGAAGCTGCATAAGGCGAGTCCCCGGCGAAGACCTGCCCCAGAATCGCCGGATCAATGCCAGCTGCAGCGATCGGCAGCAGATCGTATTCACCAGACAAGACCAGCTCGGTCAGTCGCGATTTTCCGGGCACCGGCTCCAGGCGCAGGTCTATCCCGGCCGATCGCCAGTCCCTGCGCAGCAATCCCGCGATCTGTGGCAGTTGATCGCCAGGTGGCACGACCATGCGCAACTGCAGCGGGCGGTCCTCGCGCTCGACAAAGCCATCGCCATCGCTGTCGGCGAAGCCCGCGGAGGCAATCAGTGCTTTCGCCGCGGCCAGGTCGTAGGCAAAGCTGCCGATATAGCCCGTGTGGGAATAGCCCGTGCTCGCGCTGAGTGGCGCCCAGGCAATTGGCGAATAACTGAACGTTATCTGTTCGCTGATAGCCGCGCGGTCGGTCGCCAGCAGCAAAGCGCGTCGCAAATTCATGTCATCCAGAGGCGGACGCGCTGTATTGATGAGCAGTCCCGCTGCCAGAGCCGGTACCTGCACCGGCAAGACCTGCACGCGGCTGTTGCCGGCGATATTCTGGGCAGCGGCGGGCGAAATGTTGTCGAGGACATCCAGCGAATCTCCCAGTGTTGCCAGCACATCATCAACCTGCCGGTTGCCCAGCGCGATTTCTACCCGTTGGATCTCGTCTCCGGCCAGCAGCGCATAAATTGACGGATTGACGCGATAATCCGCATAACGTCGCAGGGAGACTGTCTCGCCCGGCGTATAACTTTGCAACATAAAAGGACCCGTGCCCGCCTGATGAAATTGATAGCGCAGCCTGCCATACTCATTCAGGGCGCGTGGACTGGCGATGCCCAGCCAGGGTTGTGCCAATCCATCCAGCAAAGCCGGGTAGGCAGTGGCCAGCTGCAGGCGCAACGTATAGTCATCGACAATTTCGTATCGGCTCAGTGGACCCAGCAGGTCTCTGGCGCGCGAGGACGGCTGTTCGGGATCAAAAATTCGCTCGATATTTCGCGCCACAGCCGCTGCGTTGAAGGGCGCGCCGTCATGAAAAGTTACATCCTGCCGCAGGAAGAAGGTGTAGACCAAGCCCTCGCTGGAGAGTTCCCAGCTGCTCGCCAAGCCCGGCAAAAATTCATGGCTGGCACTGTCACGATACAGCAAGGTGTCATAAATCTGTCGGAAAATCAGGCCTGCTTCGGGCAGGTCGGCACGATGCGGATCCAGCACAGAAAAATCGGCGGACAAGCCATAGCGCAGGCAACGCAGGTCGGCTTCGCAAGGGGGCTCTGCCCTGCGCGCTCCACAGCCAACCAGGACCGGGAATAGCAGCAGCCACGCCAATAGTCGCTTCACTTGCAAAACCCTTCTGGCAGTTGAGCATCCATCAGCCACCTGCGTTCTTGGATAGCTCACACATCTATTATAATGTGTGTTGTTGGGGACGATTTGCCGCCGAGGAGGATAGCTTGCGGTCAACTCGGGCTGTTACGGTCTCGCCAGAACCCGATGAATTCGCTGTGCTGCCAGTCTGGCAGCCAATAGCACTGCAGCTGGGGATTCTGTCTGCGATTGCGCTGGCTATCGTGCTGGCGAGCGAGTTGCTGGGGCTGCAATTTGAGGGCACGGTTCGGCGTGTGCTGTCATTGGCGCTGGTGCCTTTGCCGCTGCTGCTGTGGCTGGGGCTTTCGGCGCTGCCCGAAGATCGCTTCGACCGTCCGCGGCGCAGGCTGGTCGGCGTAGCGATATTGAGCGGATTATGCGCATCGGCATTTGGCCTGCCGCTGATTGAAGATTTCTTCCTGATCGGACAATGGCTGCCGCTGGAATCGGTGATTCAGCGCATCGTTGGCTACACAGTTACTGTCGGCATGGTCGATGTCGGCATCAAGTTTCTGGTCTTGCGATTTTTGGTGCTGCCCCAAGGCTTGCGCGCACGCAGCGATGTGGTCGCCTATGCCATGGCGGCAGCTGTGGGATACAGTTTTTATTTCAATCTCGTCAGCATCTGGCGGCTCGATCCCGTCTGGGAGCTGGCTGCCATCGTGGTGCTTTCCAACATCGTCATACAATTTGCATCCAGCATGGCGATGACACTGGGAATCGTCGCCAGTTATTTTGCCAACGCCTTCCCCAGCGTTTTGCCGCTCAGCCTGGTGGTTGCAGCGCTCTCCACCGGGCTCATTGCTCCGCAAGTGCCGGGCCTAACCAGCGGACCTCTCGGCACTGCGGGAAATGTATCGCGACCTCTCCTTGGCATCGTTTTTCTGCTGACGGTGCTGCTGTTGAGCTTGGCAGGCACGTACTTCTTGTACCGCAACGCAGAAAGGCGGCAGCGCGAAATCACCCTTGGGCGAGGCGATGGCAATGGCGTTTGAGATTCCGCGTTCACCAGTAGCGCAGCTGACGCAGCGGCAGCGCTTGTCACTATCTTTGAGCTATTTGGTGATCGCTGTCGGTCTGCTGGCCGGCCTAAACCAGCGTGACAGCGCGCTGAACCTGGCGAGTGTCTATTCCAATGATGAAGCGGGCATCACGGCGGTTCATCCGGCGCGCTGGCTCTTGGAAGAAACGGGCGATTATGTCTTTCGCGTGCGCGACATGTCATACCGCGGTTTCAATACGCAGATCGAGGTTAGCACGGTCGCAGTCGGCGCAGACAACAGCGCGCGCAATGTGTTCGACCAGCTCAGCCTGGCGCGCGCCCAATCTCTCATCGACTACCATGTGCTGGGCTATGACGAGGTTGTCTTGCCCGACGAATCCAGCGCCTCATCGATGACCTATTCTTTTGTCGCGCGAGATGCCAGCCCTTTCTTGCAAGGGATTTCGTCTGTCGTAAGCGGCATGGATATCTTGATTGTGCGGCGCGGGCAAGCGGTCATTGTTACCTTTCGGGCCGACAGCCGCATCTATGAACGCGAATTTTCGACCCTGCGCTGGTTTATCGAGAATCTGGAGTTTTGATTGGCAGCCGCGTCGATGACGAAACGGATTCTCTGCGCCATGCTCTGCTGTCTGCTGGCTGCCATGAGCGTGCGTTCGCAAGCAGCGCGCACAGTCGACCTGGACCGGCTCAAGCAAGCGACCGTCTTCTTATACCAGGCTCGCGCCGATGATAACAACCTGGTGGTGCGCTGCATCAGCAGTGGCACGTTGATTAGCCCCGATGGTCTCATCATCACCAATGCGCACAGCATTTTGCCCAGCCGCCAATGCGATGGCGATACCATCATCGTCGCCCTGAATGTCGACCTAGACGAACCGCCTATCCCCAAATATCGCGCCGAGATCGCGGGGGCAGAAGCGGACCTGGATATCGCGCTTTTGCGCATCACCCGCCAGCTGGACAATCGGCCCATCGCCAGCGAGTCGCTGCCTGTGCTACCTTTCGTGGAGATTGGCGATTCTACCACGACAACCATAGACGACAACTTGTTGATCGTGGGCTATCCCGACCTGGGCGACCGAACAGTCAACCTGGCGCGCGGCACGGTCACAGCGCTCATCGCCGAGCCACCAGCGGGTGGGCGCTCCTGGTTCAAGACGCGCGCCGAGCTGCCAGGAACCATGAGCGGCGGCGGCGCATACGACACAGCAGGGCGGCTCATCGGCATTCCCACCAATGCGCCTTGGGCTGGCAGCGCTGGCAGTTGTCGCTACATCAGCGATACCAATGGCGACAACCTGATCAACAACAACGATCGATGTGTGCCGATAGGCGATTTCATCAGCGCGATCCGCCCCGTCCACCTTGCGCAGAGCGCAATTCGTGGCGCGCGGCTGGGGCTCGATGTCGACGTGGGTTCAGCGCCTTTCGCCCCACCCTCAGCGCAGCAAGCGCCCAGCATTTCGCGGCTATTTTTTGCTCCTTCGGTCGTCGATGGTTTGCCCGCCAGCGTGGTTGGCTCGCTGCCCAACAATACCCGTGCCCTCTACCTATTTTTTGACTTCGCCAATATGACGCCCGAGACGATTTATGAATTGCGGGTTACGCGCGATGGCGTCCCGGATAGCATCTTCAGCCTGCCGCCATTGCGCTGGGGCGGTGGCGAACGCGGATTGTGGCATATCGGCGCGCGCGAACAAGCCTGGGCGAATGGCACCTATGCGTTCACCCTGCTGGTCGATGGCGCCAGCGTTGGCAGCCAACAGATCGTGATTGGCGGACCCCCAGAAACGCGAGCGCGCTTCAGCAATATCGTCTTTGGCACATTGGATCGTGAAAGCCGGCTGGTGGGCAATGGCTCGATTGTGCCCATCGGTTCCATCGCGTCGGCGCGCTTTCTGTATGCCAATATGCGCGTGGGCGCTGCCTGGTCGGCGATCTGGTATTATGAAGGCGCAGAAGTGGCGCGCACCACCGACACCTGGACAGATGACGAATTTGGCTCCAAATCTATCAGCGTCGCCCCACAAGGCGGATTGCTGCCAGGCCAATATCGGCTCGAGCTATACATCGAAGGCGCGCTTTCGGCCACATCCGACTTTGTCGTGGCTGGCGCACCGGGCGGACCACTGCCGCTGATTTTCGAAAACCTGCGTTTTACAGCCGCTGCCGACCCGCTGGAGGCTCGACAATCAACGGCAGCGAGCGGCTTCCCTGGCGTCGTGCCGTCGCTTTATGCCTTGTTCGACTGGCAGCGCATCGCCGCCGGAACGCCCTGGACGCTGCGTTGGCTGGTGGACGACCAAGCCTTCTACCAGGTAGCCAGTCCCTGGCAGGCGGTCGAATCGGGTGCGGATTACACCGTCTCGCTGGCGAACCCGCCCGATGGCAAATACACCATCCAACTGCTGATTAACAACTTGAAGTTGGCGGAAGCCGAGGCGATTGTCGGTATCGGACAGCTGCCACTGGATCGCTTTGCCGAATTTGCGGGCACGGTGTTGTCTGGCACAGTCATCGACGCCGCCACACAGCTTGGCATCTCTGGCGTATCCATCGTGCTCATCAGCGAAGACTATGCCGCCAGCGAATTTGTCTGGCGCGAAGACCAGATCGTGGCGCTGGCAACCAGCGACCGGCGAGGCCGATTCCAGTTTGCGCGCCCGCTCGCTTTTGACACATTTTATAGCGTCGTCATCGAGGCAGATGGTTATATCCCTCACGCCGCGGACGAATTTTTCTATGAAGCAGACCAGCCATTCGCCGACATCCGCATAGAAATGGTGCGCGGCAGCTGATGGCGGGCAAACTGCGCCTCGACAAATTGCTGGTCGACCGGCAGCTGGCGCACACCCGCAGCAAAGCCGCGGCCATGATCATGGCGGCCGAAGTCTGCGTAGAGGGGCGCATCATCGACAAACCAGGTACGCAAGTGTCTGCTGGCGCGGCAATCACGCTCAAAGACAAACCCCGCTATGTCGGACGCGGCGGCTACAAGCTGGAGGCGGCGCTGCAGGCTTTTCCCATGCTGGTGGGTGGCAAAATATGCGCGGATGTCGGCGCGAGCACAGGTGGCTTCACCGATTGCCTGTTGCAGCATGGCGCGGCGCGCGTACATGCCATTGATGTGGGCAGCGGCATAATCGACTACCGGCTGCGTCTGGATGCGCGCGTCAGCTTGCTGGAAAATACCAATGCGCGCTATCTGCAGTCGCTTGGCGAACAGGTCAGCCTGGCTGTCATTGATGTGTCTTTCATCTCGCTACGTTTGATCTTGCCGGCTGCGCAGCGCTGGCTGGCGGCGCAGGCCGATATCATCGCGCTCGTCAAACCGCAATTCGAAGCGGGAAAACGCGATGTTGGCAAAGGCGGCATCGTTCGCGATCTGTCTGTGCATCGCCGGGTGCTGCGCGAAGTTGTGTCATTCGCCAGCGACCTTGGCTTGACACCCAGCGGCTTGATACGCTCGCCGATTACTGGCGCAAAAGGCAATATTGAATACCTGCTGTGGCTGCGAGTGGGCGTGGCGCAGGATGCGGTCGACCTGGATTCTGTCATCCGTGAGCTAACCTAGCCGAGAAGTCTGGCAGCGAATATGCTGGGTTTTTCGCGCGACTCTGTGTCCTGCGCCCGCCTTGTGGTACAAAGAATGCAGAAGCTCTGCACGAGGCGCAATGGACATCGACCGCATTCGCAACTTTTGCATCATCGCCCATGTCGATCATGGCAAGAGCACCTTGGCCGACCGCCTGCTGGAATTGACGCGCACCGTCAGCGAGCGCGATATGCAAGAGCAGCTTTTGGATAGCATGCAGCTGGAACGAGAGCGCGGCGTCACGATTAAAGCATCGGCAGTGCGCATGCAGTACGAAGCGCGGGATGGACTGGGCTACACCGTCAACCTCATCGACACGCCTGGTCATGTCGATTTCACTTATGAGGTCAGCCGCGCCTTGCAAGCCTGTGAAGGCGCTGTGCTGGTGGTCGACGCCAGCCAAGGCATCGAAGCGCAGACCTTGTCCAATGTGTACCTGGCTCTCGAGCAAGACCTGGAGATCATCCCGGTCATCAACAAGATCGACTTGCCCGCCGCGCAGCCAGCAGAAATCGCCCGCGAAGTCGAAGAGCTGCTGGGCACGCCAGTCGCGGACATGCCGCTGATTTCGGCGAAGAATGGCCTGGGCGTCGCCGATGTGTTGGAAAGAGTCATCGCCGAAGTGCCCCAGCCACAGTGCGACCCAGACGAAGCCTTGCGCGCGCTGGTGTTCGATTCGCATTATGATGCCTACAAGGGCGTGATTGCCTATGTGCGCGTCGTGGATGGCAGCGTGGGCAAGCGCGATCTGCTGCAGCTATATGCCACTGGCGCGCGTTTTGAACCGGTTGAAATCGGCGTCTTTGATCCTGTCATGCGCGCGGTGGATGGGCTGGTTGCGGGAGAAGTCGGGTATATCGCCACGGGCTTAAAAACAGTCCAGGAATGCCGCGTCGGCGATACCGTCACCTTGGCCAAAGGCGGCACAAATGCTCCCCTGCCCGGCTATGCCCAGGTCAAGCCGATGGTCTTCGCGGGTATCTACCCGACCAACAACGAAGAATATGCCGACCTGCGCGATGCCCTGGACAAGTTGCAGCTCAACGATGCCTCGCTGGTTTTTCAGCCCGAGACTTCACAAGCGCTCAATTTTGGCTTTCGGGTTGGCTTCTTGGGTTTGTTTCACATGGAGATCATCCAGGAACGTCTGGAACGCGAATATGACCTGGATATCCTGGCCACGGCGCCCAGCGTCGAGTATCGCGTGCTGCAGAAAAATGGCGAGACCGCGCTAGTCGACAGCCCCGCTCTGCTGCCAGACGAGAATACCATCGAAGAGATTCATGAACCCTGGATGAAGATCCAGATTTATTCGCCGCAGCGCTACATCGGCGCAGTGATGGACCTGGTCATTAAAAAACGTGGCAGCTATGAAACCACGGAATATCTGGACGCCACCCGGGTGATTCTGCATTTTGATATCCCGCTGTCCGAGATCATCATCGATTTTTATGACAAGCTAAAGAGCGTCACGCAAGGCTATGCCAGCCTGGATTATCAATTTAATGATTATCGCGTTGGCGACCTGGTCAAAGTCGATGTGCTGGTCAACGAAGAGCCGGTGGATGCGCTGGCGATGATCTGCCATCGCGATGATGCCTATCACCGCGGGCAACGGTTGGTCAGCCGGCTGAAAGGCTTGATCCCGCGGCAGATGTTTGTCGTGCCCGTGCAGGCGGCTGTTGGCAAGCGCGTCATCTCTCGCGCCAATGTCAAAGCGCTGCGCAAAGATGTGCTGGCGAAATGTTATGGCGGCGATGTAACGCGGAAACGCAAACTGCTCGAGCGGCAGAAAAAAGGCAAGAAACGCATGAAGATGATTGGCTCGGTCGAAGTGCCGCAAGACGCCTTCATGGCGCTGCTCAGTCTGGACGACTAAGACGCCGCCCGCTCTGCATTCAACTGCCGCCACAAGTTCGCCAAGCCCCAACGAGAAATCCATTCTCGCGCCAGGCTGCTGCGCGCGCCAAATCCATAGGCGCGAAAACGCACCGAATCTTCTGTGGCGACCGCGACCGCGCTGCCCTGTTCGATATCCGGGCTTTCGTCGAGGTCGGGCGTGCACAGGACGACGATGCTAGCGGCGGCTTGCAGCTGTTTTCGGCTGCGCTGGGCGATTTCCACCGCCAGTTCAGCCAGGCTCATGCTGCGAGAGTCTTCTGCCAGCGCCGCAAACAGATCAACAGGACTGTCATATTGCTGCAAGTTGAGTCGGCTGTTGGCGCTATTCCAGCCCGAGCTGATCACGCCGGGCAACCCCGCCTCGAGCACATGCACCAGCCCGCCCCGCTGCGCCAGTTGCCGCCAGACCACTTCTTCCAGGGTGTCATCGTCGCGGCCAAAGATGTGCTGCCCAATCCTTGCCTGCAGCCTGGCTTGCATGGCGTCCAGCAACATTTGCGCGGCTTCGTGATTGGCTGCCTTGGCGGTGATGCGCACATCCACACAGCCATGATGCGCTGCCAAGCCCACGCTCGGATTGCGCTCGGAAAGCAATTCCGCGCCGATCTGGTCATCCAGCGCGCTTTCTCCGATGCCAGCGGTGCGCAGAGTGCGCGCTACAATCACGCCCAAGCGATACTTCTGCAACAGCCAGGGCACGACCGATTCGCGCATCAGGTACTTCATTTCGCGCGGGACGCCAGGCAGGCTGATGACCACGCCCCGAGCCGATTCGACGATGAACGAGGGCGCTGTGCCGACCGGGTTTTCAATCAAGATCGCCGCTTCTGGCAGCCAGGCTTGCTGACGGTTGTTGGCGGTCATGGCGCTGCCAAATCCGCGAAACCGTTCGGCGATGACATCATAGAGCGACTGGTGGAAGACCAGCGGCGCGCCGACCGCGTCAGCCACCGCTTGACGAGTCATATCATCGACCGTGGGACCCAAGCCACCGGTGGTAATGACGACCTCGGCACGGTCCAACGCGTCGGAAATGGCAGTGCAGATGCGCTGCAGGTTGTCGCCGACTGTCGTCATCAAAAACAGGTTGATGCCGATATCGCGCAGTTGGCGGGCCAGGTATACTGAGTTGGTGTCGGTGATTTCGCCCAGCAGCAATTCTGTGCCGATGGCGATCAGTTCTGCATTGGTGTTGTCGGGCATGCGAGCCTCTGCGTAGGGAGCGATTGGACTGCGCGATTCCAAATTCAAGTGGAATCAATTTGACGAATTTGTTGCATTATCAGAAAAGCACGCTATACTCGCCAGTGTAAGTTTACCGCGCTGTCAAGTGTGGTATTTGTGCAGTTTGAACAAGGTTTGCTAATCTGAATATCAAACGGAGGGTCTTGTGGCTGGAGTCACTTTTAATCATGTGTCCAAGGATTTCGGTGATCTACGCGTCGTATCTGACTTGAACATCGAAGTTCAAGATAAAGAGTTTCTGGTATTTGTCGGTCCGTCGGGCTGCGGCAAGTCGACCAGTTTGCGCATGCTCGCCGGCTTGGAAGAAATCACCGAGGGCGAAATCTTGATTGGCGACCGCGTCGTCAACAATGTCGCGCCCAAGGATCGTGATGTGGCGATGGTATTCCAAAGCTATGCGCTCTACCCGCATATGACAGTCTATGACAACATGGCGTTTGGCTTGAAGCTGCGCAAGACGCCCAAGAAAGTCATCGACGAGCGCGTTACCGAAGCCGCCAACGAGCTGGGTATCGGTCACTTGCTGGACAGGCGTCCGCGTCAGCTTTCTGGCGGTCAGCGCCAACGTGTGGCTGTGGGCCGCGCGATCGTGCGCGAACCAGCCGTCTTCCTGATGGACGAGCCGCTTTCCAACCTCGATGCCAAGCTGCGCGTCGAAGCCCGTTCTTTCATCAGCCGCCTGCACCAACGTCTGGAAACCACCTTCATCTATGTGACGCATGATCAGGTTGAGGCGATGACGATGGGGACGCGGATTTGCGTGCTCAACGAAGGCGAACTGCAGCAGATCGATTCGCCTTTTAACTTGTATCACAACCCGCACAACATCTTCGTGGCCGGCTTCATCGGCAGCCCGTCGATGAACTTCTTCGACGCCTCGTTGACAGAAAGCAACGGCAGCCTGGTTGTGGATGTGGGCGCGTTCACCCTGGATGTCCCGGAAAGCAAAGCCGATAGTTTCCGCAGTCATGTCGGCATGGATGTCATCTGCGGCATTCGCCCAGAAGATATTCACGATACGAATTATTTGCCCCAGGGCATCATCCCCGCCAACCTGACCACCAATGTCGAGGTTGTCGAGCAGATGGGCAATGAGGTCATTATCTACCTCGAGAACGGTGGCAAGAACTTCATCGCCCGCACCGACCCGCGCACCGGCGCCAGCGTTGGCAACGAAATGGGTGTGACCTTCAACCTCGACAACATCCACATCTTCGATGCGACCACCGAAGAATCGCTGTCCTACGAATCAAAGCGAAAAGAAATCGCCTAGGCGCAGCAACAGCTTGCAGAATAAGAAAGAGCCACCCCAAAGTGGCTCTTTTTTTTGTCTCTGGATAGCCCTATTGTATGGGCGGGCGGAATTTGTAGCCATAGACGATCATGCCGCGCTCGCCCTCTGTCGTCAGTTTGCGCGTCACCATTTCGACCGGGTCGCCAATCTGCGCGTCACTAACGTAGTCGGTCAGTTGCGCAGTGATCAAACTGCCGTCTGCCAATTGCACCAGCGCCAATTGATAGGGGGCTTGCGACTCAAATCCCGCAGGCGCTTCGCGAACTTGCGTGCAACTGTAGACAATGCCGCGCATGGACAAGGTCATGAGGCGCGTGTCAGCTTGCGCTTGGGCAGTTGAACAGGCTGGGCATCGCTCTGCAGCAGGCGGGGTTGCTTGCCTTGGGCAGCGCGTTCGGGCAATGTTCGCGCCAGTCGATAACGCAACTGCTTGTTCCGCCAATACATGGCCACTCGCATGAATGTGCTCCTCGCTGGCAACCGACTCGATTAGCTCCAGTCTAGGCAGAGCAGCCTATCAAAAGCTGTCATGAGAGGTTTTGCCACTATCAGAGGCTATCAGTCCGCCACGCTGAGGATGTGCGTGGCGACAGTGCTACCCAGCCCGCCGATATTTTGGATCAGGGCGTGCCGGGCGCCAGCCACCTGATTATCGCCAGCCCCTGCACGCAACTGCAGCGCCGCCTCGACCGCTTGATAAATGCCCGTGGCACCGCTCGGATTGCCACGACTTTTCAAACCGCCGAATGTGTTTAGCGGCAGCTCGCCTGTCAAGCCAATGCGGGCGCCGGCCTGCTGCGCCCACGCCCAGCCCTGCCCGCGCCCGCTGTAGCCCAATGCTTCCAAAGCCAGCGCGGTCATAATGGTGCAGGAGTCGTGCAGCTCCAACAGGTCAATCTGCTGTTGCCCAAGCCCGGCCTGCAGCAGCGCGCGTTCGGCAGACTGGCTCGCTGCCACCAGTCGCAATGGATCGGCGCGGTCTTGCAACATCAGGCTGTCGTTGGCGATTGCGCTGCCGCTGATATGCACGGCTGGCGCGTTGAAGTTTTTTGCCGCATCCGCAGCGGTCAAGACGACGGCGGCCGCCCCATCGGCATCTGGCGCGCTGTCGAAAAGGTTGATCGGGTCGGCAAGCATAGGCGCTTTGCTAAAAACGCCCGGGCGCAATTGGTTGCGATACATCGCCAGCGGATTGCGCGACCCATTGCGATGGGCATTGATACTGAAGCCGGCGAAGTCTGCCAGTTCCAGGTTATTTTCGTGCATATACCGCCGCATCAAAAGCGCCGCCAGGGCTGTCTGAGTCGCGCCGTTGACTGTTTCGAAGTCGGCGTCCAGGCTGGTATTGCGCGCAGCCACACGCGCCGCGCCGACGATGTCTGTTGTTTTTTCCACGCCTATGACCAGAACAGTCCGCAGCAGGCCCGAGGCAATTGCCAGGCAGCCGGCTCGCAGCGCCACGCCACCAGAGGCATCACCGGCTTCGCAGCGCCAGGCTTCCACCCCAGCCAATCCAAGTCGGCCCGCCACGAGACTGCCCAGCTGGGTCTGCTGGTTGAGGGTCGCGCCATAGGCATTGCCAACGACGACCGCGTCCGCACCAGCTAGACCGGCCTCTGCAAGCGCCAGCCGCCCGGCTTCTTCCGCCAAATCGCCGATGCTGCGCGACCAATGTTCGCCGACCGCCAGCCTGCCTGCGCCGATGATTGACACACCTGTCATCTGCCTATTCCTTGAGTTTGCCGCGAAAACGGACATAAGTGGCATAGTCGATCGCTGTTCGGCGAGCGATGTAGTCAGCCGTGCGCAGACGTTGCTGCGGCAGCCGTTGTATGCGCTCGCTGACGCGCATATCGAAGGCGTCTGAGCCGGCGCCGCTGCCATAACTCACCATCAATATGCGCGCGCCCGGCGAGGCTCGATCGAGGATGGCGGTCAAGCCCAGCATGCAAGAGCCAGAATAGACATTGCCGATATCGTCAGCCAGCAAACCCAGGCGTATCTGCTCTTCCACGAAGCCGAGCAGCTTTGCCGCGCGCGCCGGAAACTTGACATTGGGTTGATGAAACACCGCATAGTCATAATCGCTGGCTTGTGTGCCCATCAGCTCCATCAAAGTCGACGCCGCGGCCAGGCTATGCGCGAAGTAGGCAGGCTCGCCAGTGAAGCGGTCGCCATGGCTGGGGTATACCTGGCCCGCGCGCCGCCAAAAGTCGGGTGTATCGGTCACATAGCTATAACTGCCCTGATAAATGGCCACGCTCTCTTCGGCTGGTCCCAGCACAAAGGCCGCGCCGCCACAGCCCGCTGTGTATTCCAGGGCATCGCCCGGTCGTCCCTGCGCCGTGTCCATGCCGATGCTGAGCGTATAACGCGCCATGCCGCTGCCGACCACGCCGATGGATGCTTGCACCGCTTCTGTGCCGGCTTTGCAGGCGAATTCCCAGTCGGCCGCCTGGATATGCGCAGAAGCGCCGATGCTTTCTGCAACGATAGTGCTGGTCGGTTTGACCGCGTAGGGATGGCTTTCGCTGCCCACCCACACCGCGCGGATCTGCTGCGGGTCGATGCCGGCGCAATCGACAGCATTGCGCGCCGCTTCTATGGACATGGTAACGACATCTTCATCTAGGCCCGCCACAGCTTTTTCCCGCACGGGCGAGCCAGCGCCGCCAGCCCATACCCGCGCAATCTCTGTGCCGGGCAGGCGATACCGCGGGATGTAGGCACCATAGCCGACGATGCCCACAGAGCGCTCGGCTTGCATCAACAGCTTGCCTTCGGTTGTCATGTGTCGCAAAACCCTCCCGCAATGAGTGCCTTGGCGCGTTCCAGGCGGATGTTGCCTTCGTTGACCATTTGCTGCGCCACCTGCATCACTTGTCCGCCAACTGCGCCCGCCGCCAACGCCAATTGCCGGGCGTGCATGCGCATGTGTCCGTGCTGAATGCCATCGGTTGCCAAAGCCCGCAGCGCCGCGAAGTTCTGCGCCAGACCGACCGCCGCCGCCACTTCCGCCAGTTCCCGCGCCGACTCGATACCCAGCATTTGCAGGGCGATTTTTGCGGCAGGATGCGCACGCGTGGCGCCGCCGACAATGCCCAGCGCCAGCGGTAGCGCGATCTCGCCATGCAGGTCGCCAACATCATCGCGCCACCAACGGGTCAGGCTCGTGTAGTGTCCATCCCGCGCGGCATAGGCATGTGCGGCCGCTTCGACTGCGCGCCAGTCGTTGCCAGTGGCCAACACGACCGCGTCTATCCCGTTCATAATGCCTTTGTTGTGTGTGGCCGCGCGATACGGGTCGCATTCGGCGAAAACGCCAGCTTCTATAATGGCGCTCACGACATCGGCACCAGGCGTAGAGTCGGTCGCCAGCGACTTGGCCCGCACCACGCCGCGAGCAGTAGCCATGCGCCGGTCGCTGAGGTTGCTCAATATGCGCAAGTTGACGCGTCCGCCGGTGATGCGCTCCACAAGTGGCGCAATATGTTCCAGCGCGCTGTTGATGGCATTGGCGCCCATGGCATCGCGGGCATCAAAGAGCAGGTGCACAATCAACATATCGCCAACCGGCGTGCCCGGAATAGTCCGAAAATCCAGCCCGATTGCGCCGCCGCCCCGCGCTTGAATGCTGCCCGCTTGTGTATTGGCCTGCGTCAGGATGTCAGTTTCCCGCGCGCGCAACTGTGTCTCTGCCGCGGGCAGATCGTCCAGATCGAGCAATTGAATCTGACCGATCATCAGCGGCTCGTCGCTGCCAGTCTGGAATCCGCCCGTCTCGCGGAACAATTTGGCGGCAAAGCTGCAAGCCGCCACGACCGACGGTTCTTCGATGACCATGGGCACCAGATAATCGCGGCTGTTGATGGTGAAGTTGGTCGCGACAGCAAATGGCAAGCTGAATCGTCCGATGACATTTTCAACCAGTTGCTCGGCTTGCTGCATAGACAGCCCGCCCGCGGCCAGCGTACCCAGCTCGGCGCGCTGCAAATGGGTCCTTTCGGCGACGATCGCTTGTCGTTGGGCGAGTGGCCGTCGATAGAAGCCGGAAAGAGCGGATGATTGATTATTGCGCATGGAATCAGGCTAGCGGGCGGCAGCTTGCAAAATCTATCAGCGCTTGCAATATGCCTCTCATTAGCTAGCGAACTGCGCAGGGGACAAAAGAATTCGCCAAACTGCGGGTTCCGTTCGGTTGTCTGGCTGCGGCTCAGTCGGGCAAGATGCGCGTGTCCATAAAGGCATCCAGCCAGATAACGAATACGAAGCCGATGGGCACGGCGGTGAAGAGGAAATAGATCATGCCATATTCTTCCAGCGAAACGCCTTGGGGTACCTGGATCGCGCCGCCGAAAATCACCAACAGCGGCAGCAGGTCGAAGCCGACTGTGATGATGCCATAGCCGACAACCAAGCCCAGCAGCATAGAAACCACCCAAACGATCAGCCTGCGTATCGTCAAACTCGACATGATGTGCTCCGCGTCTTCGCTCTGTGCAACAGCCAAATTGTACTGCATTTCGCTTTGACTGTGCAAGTGCGCTTTGCGAGTTTTTACAGGCAATCGCGTCAACTATTTCTTACCACCGAATTCACTCGGCAAACTCGGTGGTAAATCCTTAGACACGGTTTCCTTTGTCTGGGTAGCTCTTGATGCGATCGCCTCGCGCGTGATTCGCCAGGATGGGCAAATCTGCATTGTGCTAGCGCGCGCCTGCTGATAGACTGCTGCGAGATGTATGGTGGTCAGCGCTCCCGGGGAGATGACCTTGGCAGACCTATTCGACAAGCTATCGACATTCACATTGGCAAAAGAGGCGATGGAGATGGGCATCTATCCCTTCTTCCGCGCGCTCAGCAACTCCGAAGGGACAACCGCGACCTTTGAAGACAAAGATGTCGTCATGCTTGGCTCCAACAATTATCTCGGCTTGACCACAGACGAGCGCGTGCAAAATGCCGCTATCGAAGCCACGCGGCGCTATGGAACCAGTGTTACGGGTTCGCGCTTCTTGAACGGCACTTTGGAATTGCACCTGGAAGCCGACCGGCGCTTGGCCGAGTTCGTTGGCAAAGAGGCGGCGCTGGTCTTCTCTACTGGTTATCAGACAAACCTGGGCACAGTC
Source organism: Anaerolineae bacterium (assembly GCA_022824565.1). Lineage (GTDB taxonomy): Bacteria > Chloroflexota > Anaerolineae > Aggregatilineales > Phototrophicaceae > UBA6055. The sequence continues at coordinate 31,070 of JAJDZQ010000173.1, forward strand.
TCGGCGCTACTCGGCAAGAATGATGTGGTGATCCTGGACAAAGACGCGCATGCCAGCCTGGTCGATGGCGTGGCGATGTCGCGTGGACAGATGAAGCGCTTCAAACATAATGACATCGACGACCTGGAAAGGGTGCTATGCCGCGTCCCTGCCGATGCGGGCAAGCTGGTGATCGTCGATGGTGTCTACAGCATGGGCGGAGATTTCGCACATCTGCACGAGATCGTGGCGATTTGCCAACAGCATGGCGCTCGTCTGCTGGTGGATGACGCGCATGGCCTCGGCATGGCTGGCGGCGGACGCGGCACTTCCGCGCACTTTGGCTTGACCGACCAGGTCGACCTGATTATGGGCACATTCAGCAAGAGTTTTGCCTCAATCGGCGGTTTCATCGCTGGCAGCGCCGATGTGATTCATTATGTGCAGCATCATGCGCGCTCGTTGATCTTCTCGGCGGCTTTGCCCGCGCCCAACCTGGCTGCGGTGCTGGCCGCGCTGGATATCATTGAAAGCGAGCCAGAGCATGTGCAAAAGGTCTGGAAAAATGCCGATTACATGCGCAATGGCTTGAAGGCATTGGGCTACGATACCTTCAACAGCGAGACGCCGATCATCCCGGTCAAAATTGGTGAGAAGTTCCGCACTGGTTTGACCTGGTTGGCGCTTATTGAAGAAGGCGTCTACACCAATCCGGTCGTGCCCCCGGCCACGCCGCCGAATCAAGCGCTGCTGCGCACGAGTTGTATCGCCACGCATCAACAGCAGCATCTGGATCGCGCTTTGGTCGCTTTTGAGACGGTGGGTCGCAACCTGGATCTTATCCCCGGATAAGCAGCTCGCCCGCGCCAGCCACTACTTCACCCAGCGCGCAGGCCGCCTCGCCGCTTTCCAGCAAATCCGCCAGCAGCGCATCGGCAGATTGTGGCGCAACCGCCATCAGCAAACCGCCCGAAGTCTGTGGATCGTAGAGCAGCGCTTCTTGATAGCCCGCCAACGCGGAACCCAGCCTGACCCATTGCCGATAAAAGTCGGCATTGCGCTGCATCCCGCCGGGGAAGACGCCTTGCCGCGCGTAGCGCCTGGTGCCGGGCAAGCTGCGCAGCCTGTCGATGTCAATCACGAAGCGAACGCCGCCCAGACGCGCCATTTCCAGCGCGTGCCCTGCCAGTCCAAAGCCGGTGATGTCGGTCATGGCCTGGACATTGTGCTGCTGCGCGAGTCGCGCGGCATTGCGATTCAGCCGCGCCATCGACTGTACAGCCTGCGCCAGATGGTCGTCAGCGACGATGCCGCGTTTATGCGCCGTGGTGATGACGCCCGTGCCCAAAGCCTTGCTCAAGATCAACCGATCGCCGGCTTTCGCCCCCGACTTGCGGATGATGCGCTGTGGCGATACCTCGCCAGTAACCGACAAGCCATATTTCGGCTCGGCATCGGTGATGGAATGCCCGCCAGCGATGACGGCGCCCGCCTCCTTGACCTTGTCTGCCCCGCCCCGCAGGATCTCGGTCAATAGGCGCTTGTCGAGGTCTTCGGGAAAAGCCACCAGGTTGATCGCCAGCAAGGGTTGCCCGCCCATGGCATAGACATCGCTCAGCGCGTTGGCTGCGGCGATCGCGCCGAAGTCGTAGGGATCGTCCACCACAGGCGGGAAGAAATCTGTGGTCGAGATGATGGCGCGCTCTGCATCAAGCTGGTAGACAGCGGCATCATCGGGTTCGCTCAAGCCGACCAGGATCTGCGCATGGTCAGTCTGTGGGAAAATCTGGCTGAGTGGACGCAGAACCTGCGCCAATTCGCTCGGGCTGAGCTTGGATGCTCAACCAGCGCAACTCGCCAAAGCTGTCAGTCGTATGTTCGGCTCTGGCATGGGAAGCCTCTTTCTCTATCAAAAAGCCCACCAGACGGCGGACTTTTTTGAAAGGTCAGTCGGGGTACCCGGATTCGAACCGGGGACCTCTTACACCCCATGCAAGCGCGCTAGCCGGACTGCGCCATACCCCGACACTTGGAGCCAATGTAGCACAGTCTCGCCAGTTTGCCAAGTAGCAAGCAAGAAAGCACCTTATTCATCAATGGGCAGCACATCAAATGTACAAGACTCATAATCGCGCCCGATGATGACCAGATAGTCGAATGCGCGCTCGGCTTTGGGCGCTACCTCGACTTGCTCGGCGGACAGATTCAGCGCGCTCAACAAAAGCGGCACGCGGCTGCCTTTTTGCGCAGCGACCTGGTCGACGAGCTGGCTGCTTGGTCTGGTCTGACCGTCTTCAATGGGCCCAAGCGCGCTGGCGTTTAAGCCGTCCCAGCGCAGCCGTTCGCTGGCGACAATATCCCAATCGTCCCTGCCCGATGCGTTGTAGACGCCGACGGATGGGCTGGCCAGCGCTGTCTGGTTGGGCGATGGCGGCGTATAAAAGTTTTGCATGAGCTGGTGCACCCGGTCGGGCCTGGGCAGTAGCACTTGCGCGCCATCGGCCGCTGCCCAGTCGCGCATGTGAAAGCCGCTGTAGAATGTGAAATGCTCCATATTTTCCAGGTTCAGATTGAGCAAATGCGGCAGCAAACGCAGCACCAAATCGAATGGAATATCGGTCTCAATCATACTGTTCAGCTCTGCCCACAGGGTCGGAATGGCTGTGAGCAGTCCCTGCTGCCGCGCCTCCCGCCACATTGACCTCAACAAGATCTGCTGGCGACGTCCGCGATCCAGGTCGCTGGTATTGCGCCGCGTGCGGGCGTACCAGAGCGCATCGAATCCATCAAAAGTGTGATAGCCAACCGGTAAGGTGCGCAAGGCATAGTCATCAGGATTTGATGATCTGGGGCGGTCTCTGTCGATCGGATAATAGTCGCGGTAGGCGCAGTCCACAGCGATGTCCACACCTCCCAAGCGGTCGATGATCGCTTCAAATGCGCTGAAATTGATCAGCGCGTAATAGTGAACATTGATGCCGAAATTGTAAAATAGCGTTTGACGAAGCAAACCGAAACCACCGCCTGGCTGCCAATTGCGAAGTTCGCCAATGCCAAAAGCCGTATTCAGCCGCCCCATGTTGCCATGTGGCATATACACGAAGAGGTCGCGCGGCAGGCTGAGCATCGCCGCATCGCCAGTATCCAGATTGAGCGAGACGATGATCATCGTGTCGGTGCGCACAAATTGATCTGCGGTGAGTTCGCTGTCGCCACCCAACAAGGCGATATTGACCAAGCTGTGCGCGCGGATAATTTTCTGCGCAGGTGGCGGGACTTGTGTGCCAGCCAAGACCGGGCTTGCTGGGTTCGGCGGCAGCAACAGCGGGGGCAGCGGGATGCGGTTCGGCGCTTCGATTGTCGCTGCCGGTGATGGCGATTGGAACGTGGCTGGTGGCTGCGGCGCGTCTTGCAACAAAACGAATCGCCAGCGAGGATACACACTGCCGGTTTCGGCTGGGGACCTGTCCAGGGCGGTGGCGGTGGCTCGATAAGCAGCTTGTCGCGAGCCGGCGTTCTCATCCACAGAGGTCCTAGCAAGCTCGACCAGTTGCAGCAGGCTCCAACCCAGCGCCAGCAACAGCGCCGCTAGCAATGCCCACAGCAATAATCGAACGAGGGGACCGAGAAAAGATGACAACGCGCGCATCACTACTCCAGGCTACGCCTGCCAAAATGGACGCAGCAGGCTTGAATCAGCGCAGCGGACTGGTAGGTTATGGCGATTGGAATACCAACGGGACTTCGCATAGCCCGGCGTCAATCTGTGCGCCTTCCGCATCAAGCACCTCCAACCGCAAATAGTGTAATCCGCCCCCAAAGATTTCTGTGTTGAGCAAAGCCAATACCTCGGCCTGTTTTGCCTCTCCCGACTCGAAGTAAAGCGCAAAGTCCCGGTGCCCAGCTGGTCTGATTGACAGGCGATACTTGCCAGCGGGCGGCACATCAGCGCTGCCACCGATAGCGACGATATCAGCCAGTTCGGTCATGGGCTGCATATTGACAAATGCCACCGCGGGAGCATGGCAGCCAAGGCCAGCCAAACTTTGATCGGCGGCTGGCACTGGCGCGGCTGGTGCTGTCAAGCCGAGCATGCTGGGCAATAGGATGCGTTCGCCCGGCAATAGGCCGCGTACATAATTGAAGCAATTGCCATCTCGCAGGTCTATCAAGCTGGTACCACTTTTCAGCGCGAGCGCGTAGAGTGTGTCGCCGGTTTTCACATGATAAGGCAGCCAGTCATCGCGTACCCGGCAGCCGCCCAACAGGCCTTGCTCAGTCGACCCGAGCAGCGTCGGCGTTGGCAGCAGTACAGCGGCGAGGCGCGGTAATGCCGTTGGCAAGGGCAAATCTGTTGCCGTCGCCGTGATGACGAAATGTGGCTGCGTCGGGCTGGCGCTCGCGCTTGGAAAATCTGCGCTAGCTTGCGTCGGACTGGCGCTTGGGGATGCAATTGCAGTCGGATCAACAGACGTGGTTGGCGCTGCTGTGTGGTCGTCTAGCGGCGAAGGGGTGATTACTGGTGGTTCTGTCGGCAGCCCGGCTGGAGAACTCGGCTCGGGCGAGCTGACAGCAACACGGGTGGCTGCCTGAACGACAGCTGTTGCTGCGACTGAGCTCTCGGCTGTCGGCGTGAT
>JAJDZQ010000186.1 GCA_022824565.1 Anaerolineae bacterium
CGCTAAAACCCCGCCATCTGCCCGTCCGCCCGTGGTTCGCTGCCGCCATGCAGCACACCATCGACGAACCGAATCACCTGCCCGCGCCCGAAGATGCCTCGCCGCAGCCCACTCACCGGCACGAGACGATGCCCCAGGCTCGCCAGCGCCGCCAGTGTCTTGTAGGGCAGCCCCTCTTCGACCAGCAAGTCGCCGCCGGGCAAGCCATCCTTGACCTGCCAACGGGGACGATCCAGCGCTTCTTGCGGATTTAGCCCGTCGTCTATCAGCCCGTTGAGCACCTGGAAGTGCCCCTGCGGCTGCATGAAACCGCCCATCACGCCGAAGCTCGCCCACAGCGCCCCGTCCTGCAAGGCCAAGCCAGGAATGATGGTGTGATACGGTCGTTTGCCCGGTGCCAGGCAGTTGCGATGCCCTGCTTGCAGCGAGAAGCCCGCGCCCCGATTCTGCAGCCAAACGCCAGTGCCTTTGGCGACGATGCCCACGCCGAAGCCCATGTACAGGCTCTTGATGAAGCTGCATGCGTTGCCTGCGCCATCGACCACGCTGAGGTAAATTGTATCGCTGCCGCCAGGCAACTCTCCCGCAAGCGGCGGTGGCTGCAATGTACGCGCGGACGACACCAGCGCAGCGCGCCTTTCGGCATAGTCACGGCTCAACAGCTGCTCGACCGGCACCTCTGCCTGGCGCATATCGGCGATGTATTCGTGCGCGTCCGCCCAGGCCAGCCGCATGCACTCGACCAGCAAGTGAATGCGCCCGGGCGAATCCCAAGCCTGCGCGCCCAAATCAAACTGTTCGGCGATATTCAAGGCGATCAGCGCCGTCAAACCTTGTCCGTTGGGTGGGCATTCATAGACCGTGATGCCGCGATAATCGGTGTGAATCGGCTCGTCCCAGGTCGATTCGTGCGCGCGCAGGTCGTCCAGGGTCATCAAGCCGCCCCGCGCCGCCAGCGAGTTCACGATGCTCTCGGCGACCTCGCCTGTGTAGAAGGCATCGGGTCCGCCCGCGGCGATCGCCCGCAATGTCCGCGCCAAACCGGGCAGGCGCACCACCTGTCCAGCGTGGGGAGGTTCGCCATCGGGCAGATAATCTTCGGCGTTGTCGGCGTTGCGCAGAAAGGCTTCATTGCGCCGCCAGCGCGTGCCAGCCACCGGCGCGGTCGGATAGCCATCCGCTGCGTAGTGAATGGCATCGACCAGCACATCCGCCAGGCTCAACGTGCCATGGCGCTGCAAGAGGTCGTGCCAGCCGCGCACAGCTCCGGGCACAGTCACCGCATGCGCATGGAAAGGGTCCATCCGCTGCCAGCCCAGCGCGCGTGTCTGCTCCAGTGACAAAGCCGCCGGGGCGCGTCCGCTGCCATTCAAGGCGCTCACCTTGCCACTGGCCGCATCATAATACAGCGCGAAGCAGTCGCCGCCGATGCCGCAAGAGCCAGGCTCGGTCACATTCATGACTGCGCTGGTCGCGATGGCCGCGTCAGCCGCGTTGCCACCCATACGCAGGATGTTCAAGCCAGCCTGCGCAGCCAGCGGATTGCTCGCCCCGACCATTCCTCTGCGCGCGCTGATCATGGAACGGCGGGAGTTGAAATCGTAGTTCATTGTGTTCATGTGCTTGCTTCGCCTCCGTCTGGTCACGCGGGGCAGACTGTAACAGCATCCATAACCCCGACCCATTATCGGCTGTAGGGGCGATACTTGTATCGCCCAATTTTTTAATAACCCGTCCTTATTGGGCGAGTCACCGCCTCGCCCCTACGAGGACGCCAATTTGGGGGGTTCACTGCGCCGCTCCAGACCGTGCCGCTAGCGAAGTTGGGTTTGTTCATGAGTTTGCCTCTTTTGGCGGGCTGTGCGGGGATTTGAACCACTTCAATGCAACTTTATCGATTTGCCAATTTAAGGATCGCGCCAAATAGGCGTAAGCTCGAATGGCATTATGAGCAATCTGGCGTGCTTTCTTTACCTTTAACTTCGAGATTTTGACCTTGTATCGTTCTTCTTCGTTTCCGTGCAGAATTTGACCACGAGTCCTATAAAAGTCTTCAAAGTCCTCAGTAGTCAAACGTACGCGTTCAGGCCAAGGGGTAGTCTCTGGATCACCTAAATCATCGCTTAATCTCATCTCGCCTGTATAAAACTTTCCGTGTTCAATCAGCGACTTAAGGAAACCTGTGAGAACAGAACGGGACACATTTTTTGCAGGTAAAAGAATATCGACACTGATTATAAAGTTGCTAAATGCAACTTGATAATCCGATGATTGAGATGCAGTATCGTAAAAAGTCAGCGCTCGGACAATTCGCTTTGACACATAATTGGATCTGGCATTCTGGATATGAAAATTAATGTCGCACAGACCACCAATTTCTTGAGCGTATTTCAGAAATTTGGAAGTTAATTTGTGCGTCCCGAATATCGCATTGGGAATCTCTCCATCAATTACTCTTTGTAGATATTCTGAGTGCGGGCAGCCATAAACAAGGACACGCCATGAGTGTTTCCACATAGACACGCCATGGGCTGGATTGTACGCCTTGGCATCTCTTTCGAGCCATGGATATATGAATCTCAATACTTGTAGCGCTCGCTCCGTTTCGCGTTCTACTTGTTCCAAGCGGCTGGCGGGATCCCCAGTGACAGGAAACTTGAGATAACTACAGTGTTCAATCTGCTCTCTGT
>JAJDZQ010000010.1 GCA_022824565.1 Anaerolineae bacterium
AGTGGGCGTCTGCGCAGGCAAAAGCGGCACAAGACAAGCCTGCGCAACTGCTGCAGCTTCGCGCCCCCAGCGCCGCCTTTGCATCCCCCTTTTTTTTTCGACAACGAACTTCTAACAAAGTTTTGCCATGCTTGGCTGGAAGAGGGCAATCGCCTAAAAATGAACCGCAGTGCCAGGCAACATTCTCTAATGCGTTGCGCCGGGTTCACAAAGACCAGCCCTTACAGGATATGCGAACAACAAACTCTCGGTGTACTCGCTGGCAAAATGATCGGCTGCGATTGCCCGGTTGAGTGCAGCGGGCTTTATTGACCTGTTCGCCATCTGCCCGTACAATAGGCATTGACTGCTATTTCGGCAGCGCAAAATGGAAGCGACCCATGAGCCGAGACTATTACGACATTCTGGGCGTGGCGCGGAATGCCAGCGATGACGAAATCAAGCGCGCCTTCCGCAAGAAAGCCAAACAATATCATCCCGATGCCAACCCCGAAGATGCGGCTGCCGAAGCCCGATTCAAAGAGGTGAATGCCGCTTACGAGGTATTGAGCGACCAGGACAAACGTAGCGCCTACAACCAGTTTGGCGAAAATTGGCAGCACTTTCAGGCGGGCAACGGTGGGGGACCTTTCGCAGACGGCGCGCAATTCCACGACATGTCCGATATTTTTGAAACAATATTCGCCGGGTCGGGCGGACGGCGGCCCGGGGGCGGTTTTGCTGGATTTGGCGGCCGGGCGCAGCGTTCTCCCCGCGCCGGACAAGATATCGAACAACCTGTACGCATCAGCCTGCGCGAAGCCTACGAAGGCACGCAACGGGTGTATAGCAAGGCTGGGCGAGAGATCACCCTCCAGATACCGCGGGGCGCTGCAACCGGCACCAAAGTCCGCTTGGCGGGCGAGGGACAGCCGGGCCTGTATGGCGGTCCGCCCGGCAATCTCTACCTGATTGTAGAAGTCGCCGATGACCCGCAATTCACGCGGGACGGGCACGATCTGGGCGTGGATGTCCAGGTCGATGCCTTGACTGCCATGCTGGGCGGTGAGGTCGAAGTGCCGACTTTGACAGGCAAGCTGCGCATGAAAGTCCGACCCGGCACGCAGGCTGGCAAGCGACTGCGCTTGTCTGGCAAAGGCATGCCCAAACTGCGCGGCGCAGATGACTATGGCGATTTGCTGGCGCGCGTCGTCATCCATGTGCCCGCCCAGCTAAGCCCCGAACAACGCGAACTTGCCCAGGCGCTGCGAGACAGCCTTGCCTGATCAACGCGACCTTGGCGACGCAACAACCCGGCTGCTGATTCTGCGCGTCTGCACCCTCCTGGCGGTCTGCCTGCTGCTGCCAGCTTGCAGCATGGACAACATCGGCCCAGCGGTGCCTGCTGCCACAGCCACGTCGATTGACCTCAGCGCAATTGCCGATGCCGAATACCGTCTGCTGGCCGAGATATACGCAAGCGCCAGCCCCTCGGTGGTCAATATCGAAGCGCGGACGGACGCCGATGAGTCAACAGCAGAATCGGTGCGGCGCGGCTCTGGATTCGTCTATGATCAGCAGGGGCACATCATCACCAACGCCCATCTGGTGAACGACGCCGATGTTATACGGGTAACATTGGGCAATGCCCTGGTGCTGGAGGCGACGTTGGTTGGCGCAGACAGCTTCAGCGATGTGGCGGTTGTGAAAGTATCGGTGCCCGCAGAGCGACTATTGCCACTGCGCATCGGCGAATCGGCTTTGATTTCAGTTGGTCAGCGCGCTATCGCCATCGGCAATCCCTTTGGCTTGAATAGCTCGATGACCACCGGCATCGTCAGCGGCGTCGGGCGTACGTTGCCTTCTGCCGAGCTGATTGGCGTGGGCGCTGTCGCCTATGACAATCCCGCCATCATCCAGATTGACGCGCCGATCTATCCCGGCAGCTCGGGCGGTCCTTTGCTGGATTCGCGCGGCTTGGTCTTTGGCATGACAACCGCCAATCAGAGCCTGAGTGGCGAAATCGCCGGCATTGGCTTTGCTGTGCCTGCCGATACCATGCGGCGCGTCATCCCCGACTTGTTGACGGCTGGCCGTGTCGACTATGCGTGGATGGGCATATCGGTGATGCGCGAGGAAGGCGGCTATGGCGTGGCTGGCTTGAGCGCCGCGCTGGACTTGCCCACCGAGCGGGGCGTGCTGCTGCGGGGGGTATCGGCTGGATCGCCGGCGCATTTGGCTGGCTTGCGGGGTGGCGACCGGCTGGTTGATGTGCGCGGGAAAACTGTCTGCGCTGGCGGCGACCTGATTGTCGCTATCAACGAATATCACTTTGACGATCTGGATGCGCTGATGGCTTATCTGGTGCAGCAGAAGCGCCCAGGCGACGCGGCAAGGTTGCTGGTCATCCGCGACCGCCGCACCTTGGAATTGTCTCTGCAGTTGGCGAGCCGACCAGCTGCCGAGGGAGCGCCGACGCTGGGCTGCGAGACCACGCCACAAGGATGATTGCAACATGGAAAAAACGACATTGCGCTGTCCTGCGCTGTGGATGCGCCCGCTGGCAGAGCAGGATATCGCGCCAATTTTGAAGTATGCCAGCGCGCCCGAGATCGCCGCCAATACTTTCGTGCCGCATCCCTATCCGCCCGCAGCCGCGCATGAATTTGTGCGCAAAGTCGCCGACGAATGGCAGAGCGAACAAGCCTATACATTCGCCATAATCGAGGCGCAGTCGGGTTGCTTCGCTGGCTGCATGGGCATCCATCTTGCGCGAGAACACAAACGCGCCGAAGTTGGTTACTGGATTGGGCTGCCATATTGGGGGCGTGGCCTGGCGACGCAGGCGTTGCGGCTGGTCATCCAATTCGGGTTTGAGCAGCTGGGCTTGAATCGCATCGCGGCCGGGCATTTCGCGGACAATCCAGCCTCCGGGCGCGTGATGCAAAAAGCGAATATGCGCTATGAAGGCACGCGGCGCGCCTATCACTATCACCGCGACAGCTTCAAAGACTCGGTCTGGTATGCCATCCTGCGCGAGGAGTATGAGAAGCTACAGGGTCTACCCCACCCCCCGAAGCATCAGGGAGAGCGCAGTCAGAGAAAATGAATTCTGATGCTCAATTTCTTGCAGCTTAGCAAGGTTTGCACTGGTTTCTCGACGAGTCTCCCTTCCTCATTGATATGGGGAAGGGGCCAGGGATGGGGTAGAAAAAAAAAGAGACCGCAGAGGATTAGTCTGCGGTCCCTCGACTGTAAATTTACAGCCTGGCGGTTCCGGGTTCACCCCCTAAACGGACAAACCCATAGAGGTGTGAAACGGTTAGAGGGCTACCCCCTGTAAACCTGACATTTTGATTCACCTCCTTTACTCACCCGACGATACGCACAGTCTAACACAGCTCTTTTCGCTGCGCAAGCACTTCTTCCGTTTGCCGAGGAAAGCAAAAGAGCTTGGCGCTGGCTGCTTCGCGACCGCTGGTGAATTCGCTGGGATGGCAATCGCTTGCTGTGTTATGATTTTGTAACGAAGGGACAACGAGGTGGCGCGCAGATGACGCGGCATTATCACCCGGCGCACCGGCGGCAAGCCATCCAGTGGGCGCGCGGATTGATGACGCGCGACTTCCTGGTGCTGGATACCGAAACGACTGGCTTGGGCGCAGCCGACCAAATCGTGGAAATCGCCATCGTTGATCAAACTGGCGCGGCGCGCATGCATCAGCGCATCAAGCCCAGCATCCCCATCCCGCCGGCCGCCTACCGCATTCATGGCATCAGCGATTTGGATGTAGCGGCAGCGCCCACTTTTCGCCAAATCTATATCAAGCTGTCGGTGCTGCTGGCCGGGCAGATCGTCGTCGCTTACAACATGGACTTCGATTGGCGGCTGCTGCTGCAAACGGCGTCGGTTTATGGCTTGCCAGAGCCGCGCGTGGCAAAGCGCGATTGCGCCATGCAGCAGTATGCCCGCTACAAAGGCGAGCGCAATCCCAACGGCAGGAATTATCGCTCGCACAAACTGGCTGCAGCCGTCCAGCGCGAAGGCCTGCCATCAAGTGGCGCGCACACTTCTTTGGGCGATGCGCGCATGACACTGGCTTTGCTGCGCAAGTTGGCTGGGACGACCTAAAGCGCAGTGGCGAGATTGCGCTTGATTCCGCTGCATATTGGTTTGTGCAGAATAGCGAATCGGACTTAAATAGGCGGGAATCGGGGTGATGCCGCGGGCCTGCGGTTGTGGCAGCTATTCGCCTTAGCCTATCAACCAAGGTTGAGAACAGGATCAGATCGTGAATTTCAGATGTCTCATCACACGGTTCTGCTTGATGATACTGCTGCTGAAGGCCGGCATTGCGCTGGCGGCCGATATCAGTGTCGATGCCGATTGCAGCCTGGCGAATGCCGTCCGCTCTGCCAATGGAGAAGCCCAGATCGCGCCGGCCAATAGCTGCGAAGCGGGCGATGCCGCTGCCGCCGACAACACGGGATCGGATACCATCACCATCACGGCAGAAGGCACAGTCGCTGGCACGTTAGCGCTCGCCGCCTCGTTGGAAGTCATGTCCGAAGTTGTAATCGAAGGCATGGGTTTTGTAATCGACGGCGAAGGCAACAGAATCTTTGCTGTGCGCGAAGGCAGCCTGACGCTCAAAGATTTGACGGTGACCGACGGTTGGACGCACAGCAATGGCGGCGGCATACTGGCCATAGACTCTCAGCTGGCATTGTATAACAGCGTGGTACGGCACAATTATTCGGCGGGCGCTGGTGGCGGCATAGCAGCCATCGACAGCGATGTTTTGCTCATCGACAGCGCTGTGAGCAGCAACGAGACGCATGTATGGAGCGCGCCAACCGGCGACAAGCAGGTCACGCAAGAAGACGCCCCGGACGACTCGTTTGGCGCTGGCATCTTTTTCAACGGTCCTGACAATACCCTCATCATCGACAAATCGGGCGTCAGCGACAATATCGCGAATGACGGCGGCGGCGGCATCCTTATTTTGCAGGGCAGCGCGGCCATCAGCAATTCGACCATCAGCGGCAATAGCGCTGGAAGCAATGGCGGCGGGATTCTGAACAGGGGCGCCACCACCCTCACCCATGTCACGATCATCGAGAACAAGGCAGAAGCGGGCGCGGGCATCCATGACGAGGCGGAACTGGAGCTCTACAACAGCATTTTGACGGGCAATATCGTTGGCGATTGCAGCGGCAGCCTGGAAGCCAGTGTCGGCAATTTAATCCGCGATGGCTCTTGTGGGCACGTTGGTCTCGGCGCAGACCCGCAGTTGTTGTTGCTGGCTGGCTCGCCCGCCTATTATACGCCCGATCTCGAAAGCCCGGTAATTGATGCTGGCGACAGCGCCTATTGCCTGGCAAACGATCAGCGCAGTATTTTGCGAGCGCCAGATGCTTGTGATATCGGCGCGGCCGAGCATGAAGCCGGCGCTTTCTCCTTCCAGATCGAAATCGCCGTCGCAGCGCAGGCGGCCACAGCAGCACAGGCAGGTGACCATGACGGCGACGGTGGCGCGGGGACAGCGGGCAGCTCTACAGACGATGGCAGCTGGGCAGAGCCAGCCGGCAGTTTGTGCAATCTGCTGCCCCCCCACATTGTTGTCCCAGATGCCTCAGACAGCACGCACTGCCGTGAATTGGACGCAGGCGGCGTCGGCAATACGACTTTGATCGACTACGGCTTCTATTATGCGGTCGATATCTTTGGGGAGATTGCCCCGGTGGATGCCTGCTTCGACCATGATACGGGTACAGTCGTCCTGCTAGATGCCGCTTTTTCGCCGCGCACAATTGAGCCATTGCGCACTTGGACAGCCAATGGCATGAAATGCGCCAATATCGACCGCGCCGGCACAGTCGTGCTCATGCCGGTGGATTTTTTGGTTTCAGGAATTGTGTCAGAACCGGTCTATGAGCTGGCTGGCTGTTCGGTGACCGCCACCGATATTCTCAATTTGCGCGTTAATCCCAGCACCGACAGCGAGAGTTTGCAGGCCGTTCCAGCGGGTACGCAGCTCAGCGCCACCATGCGCACGACGTACTGGTTCCGCGCATTCTACGGCGGGCGCGTGGGCTGGCTGCATGGCGATTATCTACGCAGAGCTGGCGCTTGCGAATAAGCGCGCTGCACAAGCCTAGGCGGGCAGTTCGCTCGCCCTTTCGTCCTCACCATCGTGCCAACTCTTGCGCATGAATCTGTGGCGCAGAAGCGAGCAATGCCATGCAATTTGCTAAACAAACAGCTTTGGTCACGGGCGGCTCACGCGGCATCGGGCGCGAAATCGCCAAGGGATTTGCCGAGCGTGGAGCACGAGTGGCCGTCCACTTCAACAGCAATGCGCAAGCCGCAGAGCAGACGCTCGACCAACTAGCGGGCGACGGGCACTTCGCCCTGCGTGCCGACCTGGCAGACAGCCTCCAGGTGCAGCGCATGATCGATGAAGTTGTCGCGCGCATGGGCCGGCTGGATATTCTGATTAACAATGCCGGCATCCACGAAGAATGCGTCCTGACCGAATGCAGCTATGACGAATGGCAAACGCATTTTTCGCGAATTATGGGAGTCAACCTAATCGGCGCGGCCAACGCCATGCACTGCGCAGCGCAGCACATGCTTCGCCAGGGTGGCGGCCGCATCGTCAACATCTCATCGCGCGGCGCATTCCGTGGCGAGCCGACCGCGCCGGCTTATGGCGCAAGCAAAGCGGCGCTCAACAGCCTGGGACAGTCGCTGGCGAAGCTGCTGGCGCCACACCATATCTACATCGGCACTGTCGCGCCCGGCTTTGTGGAAACCGACATGGCTGCCGAGAGATTGGCTGCCCCCGATGGCGATGATATTCGCGCGCAGTCGCCGTTGGGTCGTGTCGCCAAACCACAAGAAGTTGCTTATGCCGCGCTCTTCTTGGCATCGGCAGGCGCAGAATTCAGCACCGGCACGATTATCGATGTCAATGGCGCATCCTACTTGCGCAGTTGATACGGCGCGCGCAACCATGATTGACCGCCTCGAGCTGACCAGCCAGCGCCTGCGCATCCGCCATTTCACTTCGGAAGACCTGGCCGCTTGCAGCGACTTCCGCCGGCGCGTCTTCCAGGTGGATGAAGATGCAGAATCCGCTCGGCGCTGGTTGGACTGGACGGTCGCAAGCTATCGCGAGTTGGCCGGTTTGGGACAACCGCCTTATGCTGATTATGCTCTAGAGCGGCGCGACACAGGCGAATTTGTGGGCGAGGTGGGGATTGTGCCGACAGTCGTGCCCTGGGGCGCTCTGAAAGGCGACGAATCCGACGATTTGCTCAGCCCAGAGGTCGGCTTGTTTTGGGGCCTGCTGCCAGAACATCGCCGGCTGGGCTATGCGACCGAAGCAGCCAGCGCCTTGCTGGACTTTCTCTTCGGAAGGCTGCGCTTACGGCGGGTGGTCGCTACGACCGAGCACGACAACCTGGCATCACAGCAGGTCATGAATAAGCTTGGCATGCGCCGGCGGCAAAACCCGCTGGATACGCCGGCCTGGTGCCAGGTGGTTGCCGTCCTGGAAAATGACCAGTGGCGTCCACAACACCGCAATGGTTTGTAGGGGCGAGGCCAACCCCCCCTCAGTCCCCCCGACAGGTGCACCCCCCTCGGTCCCCCCGACGAGTCACGGGGAAGCTGTCCCCCCGCGGTCCCCCCGACGAGGCAGGGGGAAGCAAGGCACTGGCTACCCTCCCTGACTTGTCGGGGAGGGGCTGGGGGAGGGGTAGACCCTCACATGCGCTCCCTTGGAAACCTGTCCTGCCCTCAGCTCTTTATGGGGGAGGGATTTAGGGTGGGGGCATATCGTTCGCAGCGCCAGTCGATACCTGCTATACTCTTTTGACGATTTCTTAACGGACTGTGCGCGGGCAGGCAACTGGCGATTGATAAGCTACGGTCGGTCTACGCAGCCATTCAGAAATCACCTGACAGAACCCCTGACAGATCCAAGGAGAAGCCCAATGAAACGCAAGCTGATCGTGATATTCGCGCTCTTTGTCCTGCTCGTGTCGCTTGTCGGCGCACAAGACGAGAGCTTTTCCCTGACCATCATGCACACCAATGATGTGCATGGCCACCACGAGCCGCAGCGAGATGGCCATGGCGGCGCGGCGCGACAAGCCACTGTCGTGCAGCAGATCCGCGGCGAAGTCGACAATCATCTGCTGCTGGATGCCGGCGACCGCTTCACCGGCACGCTCTTCCATGTCCAATATCGCGGGGAAGACAGCGTGCAGATTATGAACGCCATCGGCTACGATGCGCTGGTGCTGGGCAACCACGAATTTAACGAAGGCAGCGAAAAGCTGGCTGAATTCGTCCAGGCGCTGGACTTCCCGACGGTGAGCGCCAACATCGACTTCAGCGCAGACCCCTGGCTGGCGGGGCTGGTCGCGCCGTCGGTCGTCCTGAATGTCGGCGGCGAGTCGATCGGCATTATCGGGCTGACCACGCCAGACACCGTGGTCTTGAACCTGCCCAGCAAAGATCTCGTCTTCCACGAAAACCTGGCAGAAATCACCCAGGCGCAGGTCGACAGCTTGAGCGCCCAGGGCATCAACAAGATTATTCTGCTTTCGCATCTCGGCTATGTACCCGACCTGGCCGTGGCGCAGGCCGTAAGCGGCGTCGATATTGTAGTCGGCGGGCACACCAACACCTTCCTTAGCAATGCCTACAGCGGCGCGCTCGGTGAGTATCCGACAGTCCTCGAAAGCGCCAATGGCGAGCCGGTGCTGGTCGTCCAGGCAGACACGAAGACGATCTATCTGGGGCGGTTGGATGTCGAATTTGACAGCTCGGGCATCTTGACCGACTGGGACGGCGATGCCATTCTGCTCAGCCGGTACATCACGCCCGACCCCGACCTCAGCGACCTCATCGCAGAATTGGCAGCGCCGATCGCCGAGCTAACTTCGCAGCAGGTTGGCGAAACCAATGTGGAGCTGACCGGCACCAGCCCGCGTCTCTGCCGCATTGAAGAGTGCCTGCTGGGGGTCGTCATCACCGATGCCATTTTGGCAAACACTGGCGCCGATATTGTGATCCAAAATGGCGGCGGCATCCGCGCAGACATTGACGCAGGCGAAGTCACCTTGGGCGAAGTGCTGAATGTACTGCCCTTTGGCAACCTCATCAGCACCTTGGAATTGACTGGCGCAGATGTATTGGCGGCGCTGGAGAATGGCGTCAGCCGCGTGGAAGTCGACGACAATGGCGAGCCGCTGGTCGATGGCGCATCTGGGCGTTTCCCGCAGGTAGCGGGCATGCGCTATACCTTTGACGCCACACAAGCAGCCGGCAGCCGCATTGTCAGCGCCGAGGTGATGAGCGGCGGTGAATACAGCGCGCTGGACCCAGACGCTGTGTATCGCATCGCCACCAACGACTACATGCGCAGCGGCGGCGATGGGTATGCCATCCTGGAAACGAACGCCATGAATGCTTATGACCAGGGCAGTCCGCTGGACCAGGTCGTGGCAGATTACATCGCAGCGAATAGCCCGCTGCATGTCGAGCTGCAAGGGCGCATCGTGCATCAAGCCGGGGGATAGGCTCGCCGGCGGATTGCATTTGCGCGCGTTAGCGCTTGGGGGGCGAGCCACTGGTTCGCCCTTTTTCTTGCCAAAGGCTGCCTGACACTGCCGATGCGCCGTACCAATTTCAAATTGCTGTAAAATGGAGGGTGCTGGTGCCGGTGGTGTGCAGGTTCGACTGTGGACGACATTGCCTATCACGACATATTTTGCATCTACCACCCGGCCGATATCGCCTTTGTGCGGCGGCTGGTGGCACAAATGCGCGCGAGCGGCATCAACTGCTGGTTTGATGATAGCGACTTCGGCAAGCTCGCTGCAGAAAGCGCGCAGCTCAAAGCCGGCATCCTGCAAGCCTACACGGTGGCGATCGTGCTCTCGCAAGCCAGCGCCGAAAGCCAACTATGCAACGAGCTCATCCAGCACGCCGTCAGCCACAGCAAGCGCATCATAACCTTGATCCATGATGACGATATCAATGTCGAAGTTCACCCGGCTATCGTCAACAACACCTACCTTTTCTTCCGCGAGCAAGACGATTTGGTCGAGCGTATCGAGCAGCTTCGCCCGCACCTGGAGGTCGATGACGACCTGCGTCTGCACACAGAGCTGCTGGTGGCGGCCGAACGTTGGCGGTCGAGCGGCCGCAATAATGAACACTTGCTGCCGGCGCAAAACTGGGAAGAGGCGCGGCGCTGGCTGGCTGGCGCAAAAAAACGCCAACCCAAACCTTCGCAGCTGCAAGTCGAGTTCATTCACAGCAGCCGCCGAAGACGCAGCAGCGGCCTTCGTTCGCGGACTCGCTCGCGGGCGCGCGCGCTGATATTGGCGCTTGGGCTGCTGTTGCTGGTCGCTGTTGGCGCGTTCCTGCTGCAATTCGTGGCGCGGGCTATCTCCAGCGGGCAAGCTGCCGCCGCCCAGACCCAAGCCACCCAAACACATATCGCGCTTGCCGAAGCCGCCGCAGCAGCTGCCAACGAGGGCGCAGTCGGGTTGATCGACCAGCTCGCGGCAACCAGCGTGCGCATCAGCGAGTCGGTCGGCGCAACAGCCAGCGCAGCCACGGTCGCGGCGGTCGAAGCGCAAGCCACCGCCCAAGCCCGCGCCACAGCTGCCCGCGCCACCCAAGCCCACCTGCCCATGCGCGCCAGTGATGGCCGGCGTCTGCTGGATGCGGCGCGCCAGGCGTTGCAAGCTGGTGATGCAGAATTGGCGCTCGCGTTGGCATGGGAAGCGCAATCCACTCTGGACGATCCTGGACCCGCGCAACGTCTGCTGCGGCTGGTCGCAGATACCCTGGCGACAGAAAGAGCCGAAGCATCGGCGCTGCTGGAAGCGCAAATCGGACGCGTCTTGCGTGGAGCGCTGCCCGGAACCAGCATCGCCACAGGCAGTCTGCTGCTGGTCCACCAGGATGGCTTGCAGATCCGGCAGCTGCAGGCTGATGTCGCTGACCAAGATTTGCCAGCCGGTCTCTGGGCAAGCGCGGGCCAGTTGCTGGCTCTGCACGAGGGCGAAGTCGCGACAATTCTTGCGGCCGACACGGGCGCAGAAATCCGCAGTTGGGATGCGCCTCTCGTCGACCTGCAGGCGATTTATCTGGCGGCGGACGGCAGCGCTCTGGTAGCGGTCGATGACAGAATCATGTGGCTGCTGAACGCAGATACTCCCGAGCCACAAGCCTTGGGCGTGGGCGATGCGGGCAGGGCGCGCGCTGTTGTATTCGCGGCGGATGGGCAGCGCTTCGTGAGCGTACATGCCGAAGTGGCGCTGTTGTGGGATGCGCAAGACGGAACGAGCCTGGCTGCATTTCCGCTGGGGATAGCTGTCGATGCCCAGGCAGCTTTCCATGACGATGCCTTGGTATTCTTTGTTCCGCTGGACAGTGAACTGGCAACAATGACCCGGCTGTCGCTGGACGATTATTCGGCGCAGCGGCATTCGTTGGTCGGTGCCAGGCTGGGCGCGCTGGCCGCAGATGGCGCATCACTGGCGCTGGCGCAATCGGATGGCAGCATCATCTTCCTCGATACGACCGCTGTGGCGCGGCGGCGGCGTATGGCGGGCGATTCGCTGGCAGCGCGCAAATTGGCGGTCCTGCCTGGCGCGGGACGGCTGCTGGCGGCGGTCAACAACGATTTGCTCTTGTGGCACAGCGCATCGGGCGAGCTTGAGGCGCGTTTCTCGCACAGTTTGCCGGTCGTGGATTTCAGCTACAGTCCAGATGCTGCGCACTTCGTCACCCGCGACACAGACGATGTCTTTCGGCTGTGGTCTTTGGAAAGCATCGATTCTCTGCTGGGGCGCATCGAGAGCGAATACCAGCCGCGTCCCTTGACCTGCGCCGAACGCGAGCAATACAACGCGCGCCCGCTGTGCTTGTGACTGGCATGAAGCGCATTCTTTTCACATCCTGGTATACGGGCCTGGGCGGCGGCGAAACCGACCTGCTGACCTTGGCTGGGGCGCTGAATCATGACCATTTTGAAACGCAGCTGCTCGTGCCTGCCGATGGCAAACTCCAGCAAAGATGGCGTGCTGAAGACTGGGCGGCGCATACCCTGCCCTATCGCGGCGCTTCGACCTGGTTTGTGCCGGCGCTGTGGGCGCGATTCCCCATCGTGAGGCGCATGGAAGACTTGCTGGCAGCCCAGCGCATCGACCTGGTGCACAGCGATTATCACACTTTGCCCTTCATTGCAGCGGCGGCGCGGCGACTGGGTTTGCCCGTGCTGTGGACTGTGTGGGGATGGTGGTTCCAGCCAAAAGCCTGGCAGCGGGCGTTCTTTCGGGCTATGCCGGCCGTGGCGCGCAGCCGTGCCATCCGCGATGGTTTTTTGGGTTCGCCACCTTTCATGCCCAGCAACCGGCTGCCCGTCATCTACACAGGCGTCGACAGCGCGCGTTTTCGGCCTGGCTTGGGCAGCGGTCTGCGGCGCGAGCTGGCTATTGCGGACGATGCGCTGGTGGTGGCGATGGTGGCGCGTTTTCAGCCGGTCAAAGGGCACCATGTTTTTCAGGCGATGGCCGAGCAGATTTTGAAAGCCCGCCCCCAAACGCGCTTCATTGTGGCGGGCGATGATGTTTTTGGCGTGGCAGCCGACCAGCAATATCGCGCCCGGATCTTGGAGCGGGTTGAGGAGCGCCCGGCTCTGCGCGATTCGCTGCAATACATCGGCTTCCGCGATGATATCGAAGCTGTTTATGCGGCGGCTGATGTCTTCGTCTGCCCATCGGACTTCGAAAGTTATGGCATAGCCAATCTGGAAGCGATGGCCTGCGGGCTGCCGGTCGTCAGCACCCGGCGGGGCGGTCCGAGTGAGACGATCGTGCCAGGCGAGACCGGCTACCTGGTCGATGCCGGCGATGTCGATGCGCTTGCGGCGGGCGTTCTGCGCTTGCTGAATGACGCCGGCTTGCGGGAACGGATGGGCGTTGCGGGCAGGCGGCGCGTTCTGGAGACATTCTCGGTCGCCGCTGCCGCAGATGAACACAGGAAATTGTACCTAAAGCTGCTTCGAGATTGACCTCCCACCGCCTCAACCTGAGGACGGGCGCTCTTTTCTACCCCATCCCCGGACCCTTCCACATATCAATGGGGCAGGCTGACTCGTCGAGAAACCTGCGTTTATCGCTAATCTGCAAGAAATCGAGCATCAGAATTCATCTTCGCTGAATGGCTCCCCCTCCCTGATGCTTCGGGGAGAGGGTTGGGGGAAGGGTAGACCCTGACATGCGCCCTCGGTAATCTGTCCTGTCCTCCTCCGACCCGACGGGGATGTGAATCGGGCGAGTCACCGCCTCGCCCCTACAGTTTTTCTCTGTGCCTCTGTGGCAATTTCAAAGAGCGCTTAGTTGACCGTCGCGTTGCCAAAGAATTTCGCCAGCGTATCGCCCAGGGTATTTTCGCGCAGGTAGGCGATATGCTCGCCAGCGAAGGGGATTGGCGACAAGCCAAAGCGCGTAACCAGCGCATTTTCGGGCACAATGTTGGGCACAGCCAGCAACTCCAGCAGGCTGGTATTGACGGGCGAGCCGGGCAGCAGCCTTTGCATCACTGCCACGACCGGGCGCAGCAGGCTCGCCGGCACCGGCACCAGCAGGCGCATACTGCCCGTCGCATCCAGCACACGGCGCTCGATCTCGCCCAGCGTCAACACCTCAGGACCGCCCAGCGCCAGTTCCGCGCCGATGGTCGAATCGTCAGCCAGGCATCGTAGCGCCGCCTCTACGACATCATGCGCCGAAACGGGCTGGAACTGCGCCTTGCCGCCGTCTATGAGCGGGAACACGAGGGGCGTGATTTTCAGCAGGCGCGCGAAGGTATTGAAGAATTCGTCCTGAGCGCCGAATATCGCCGATGGCCGCAGCGCGGTCCAGGCCAGGGTCGAGGCGGCCACCGCTGCTTGAGCGCGGCCCTTGCTGGCCAAGAAGCGGTAGGGCAAGTCGGCTTTTGCGCCATTTTGACTGATGTTGATGAAGCGCTGCACGCCAGCCGCTTCCGCCGCTCGCAGCACATTCAGTGTTCCTTCATAATTGACCGATTCATAAGTCTGCCCGCCTTTTTCCAACGCAATGGCGACAGTATGAATCACAGCGCGCGCGCCTCGCATCGCCGCATCCAGGCTATCGGCGCGCGTCACATCGCCCGGCACAATCTCGATATGGCTGGCCATTTCGCCTAGGCGAATCTTGGCTTTGGCAGCGCTGTGTACCAGGGCGCGCACAGGCTGTTCATCGGCAACCAGCCGTTTTACGAGCAGATTGCCCAAAAAGCCGGCTGCCCCCGTTACCAAAATGGTCATGGTAAATGCCTTTCCTGGTTGGCTACGATACCCCTTTATTATATGCGCTTTCGCTGCTGCCCAGCGCATTTTGCAATTGCCCTAGCCTTTTCGCGGCGAGCGAGTAGGCTTCTATGAACAGCGCCAGCTAGCGACTGCGCCGGAAGGAACTTCACAGCCATGCCCAGCACGCGTATCCTGCGAGTCGATACACAGAGGCCCGATCCAGCCCTCATCGCGCGGGCGGCGGAGATCATCCGCGGCGGCGGCTTGGTGGCATTCCCCACCGAGACAGTCTATGGGCTGGGCGCAAATGCCTGGGATGCTGCCGCAGTGGGCCGCATCTTCCACGCCAAAGGGCGGCCAGCCAGCGACCCGCTCATTGTGCATATCGCCGAGATACCCCAGCTGGCACAAGTCGCGAGGGAGGTGCCGCCGTCGGTCCCGCTGCTGAGTCGGCATTTCTTCCCGGGCGCGCTGACTCTGGTGCTGCGGAAATCTGCGCGCATACCCGACAACTTGAGCGCTGGCATGGATACAGTCGCCCTGCGCATGCCCGATCATGTTGTGGCGCGCGCCTTGATCAAAGCGGCCGGCGTACCCATCGCAGCGCCCAGCGCCAATACCTTCTCGCGCCCCAGCCCGACCAGCGCAGAGCATGTGCTGGAAGACCTGGCCGACAAAGTCGATCTGGTGCTGGATGGCGGTCCCGCGCATATCGGCATCGAGTCGACTATCGTCAGCCTGGTCGATGAACCGCCGCGTCTGCTGCGGCCAGGTGGCATCTCGCTGGAGGCTTTGCGAGCGCTGCTGCCCGACTTGCAATACACGCCGCATTTTGCAAACGACGCAGATGCTGCCGTTCCTGCGCCGGGCACATTGCTAAAACATTATTCGCCACGAGCGCGCCTGCTGCTATTTCACGGTGATGATTGCGCCGTATATGCTGCCATGCGCGCCGAAATCGCCAGACACAGCCGGGTCGGATTGCTGCTGCGCCAGCGCGATGCCGTGCAATTCGCCGACCTGGACATACGAACCGAGAGCCTGGGCAGCAATAGCGAGCAAGCAGCCGAACGGCTATTCGCCGGCTTGCGCGCGCTTGACAAGGCTGGCGTGGACGTCATCCTGGCGAGAGCGCCTGAACAGAGCGGGCTGGGGCTGGCGCTGCATGACCGGCTGTTGCGGGCGGCTGTCGGCGAGGTCATTGACGCGCGGGCTATGCTATAATCCGCGTTGACAATGCGCCAAAGTGCGGAAGGAAACAACATTGAGCCAGCACATTCGCATCAAGGATATCGCCGCCTATGCCGGACAAGAGGTTACGTTGCGGGGCTGGGTCTATAGCCGCACGGGCAAGGGGCGTCTGCAATTCATCTTGCTGCGCGATGGCAGCGGGCAGGCGCAATGCGTGGCTTTCAAACGCGAGATGCAGCCCGAGGACTTTGAACTGGCGCGGGGCTTGACGCAGGAGTCTTCCGTCATCATTCGCGGCACAGTGCGGGCAGATGAGCGCGCGCCTGGCAGCCCGGGCGGGTATGAAATCGGCATTCGCTCGCTGGAGCTCGTGCAATTGGCGCAGGAATATCCCATCACGCCCAAAGAGCACGGCACCGAGTTCCTGATGAATCACCGCCACCTGTGGGTGCGCAGCAATCGGCAGTGGGCGATATTGCGTGTGCGCGCCACCATCATCAAAGCCATGCGCGACTGGCTGGACAACGCAGGCTTCTTGCTGGTCGATACGCCAATCATCACGCCAGCAGCCGGCGAAGAAACCACAACGCTCTTCGAGGTCGACTATTTTGGCGAGTCGGCTTTCTTGGCGCAGACCGGACAACTCTACAACGAAGCCAACATCGCGGCTTTTGGCAAGGTATATTGTTTTGGACCGACCTTCCGCGCCGAGAAATCGAAAACGCGCCGCCACTTGATTGAATTCTGGATGTTGGAACCAGAGATCGCCTTCTGCTCGCTGGAAGAGTTGATGGACATAGAAGAAAGCATGGTGGCGTATGTGGTGGCGCAGACCCTAGAAAAGCACCAACAAGAACTGGAAATCATCGGACGCGACACCGACAAGCTGCGCGCTATAGAAGCGCCTTTCGCGCGCATCAGCTATGATGAAGCGGTCGAGCGATTGCAGGCTCTGCGCGACCAAACCGCCGACCCGGCGCGCAAAGCCGAACTGGCGATTGAATGGGGCGAAGATTTTGGCAGCCCACACGAGACGGCGCTGGCTGGATTATTCGACAAGCCGGTCTTCGTCTATCACTATCCCACCGCAGTAAAAGCCTTTTATATGACGCCAGTGGCGGGACGTCCAGAAGTCTGTCGCAGTGTCGATCTGCTGGCGCCCGAGGGCTATGGCGAGATTATCGGCGGCAGCGAGCGCATCCACGACCACGATCTGCTGGCGACAAATATCGACAAGATGGGCTTGGGGCGCGAAGCCTATGCATGGTATCTCGACCTGCGCAAGTTTGGCAGCGTGCCGCACGCCGGCTTCGGCATCGGCATTGAGCGGACGGTCGCCTGGGTCTGCGGCTTGAGCCATGTGCGCGAGACCATCCCCTATGCCCGTCTGCTCAACCGTAAATATCCTTAATTGGCCGATAGTGTCGCCCACTTGCCCCCCCTCAATCCCCTCAACAGGTCAGTTTTCCGAGGGCGCGCATGTGAAGGTCTACCCCACCCCCCAATCCCCTCCCCGAAGCATCAGGGAGGGGGAGCGCATTCAGAGAAAATGAAATCTGATGCACGAGTTCTTCCAGCTTAGCAATATACGCACAGGTTTCTCGACGAGTCCCCCTTCCCTATTGATATGGGGAAGGGCAGGGGATGGGGTTCAAAAACCTGGCCTGTCCTCAGCCGACTCGCCAGGGACTCTGGGGAGTTATTGCGGCAAGACCCGCAACGCCTCTGCCAGGTTGCGCGCCTGGATCAGCTCGATGCCAGCGGGCAAATCTGCAGTTCGCCGCAAGCGAGGCACCAGCGCGCGTTTGAAGCCGATTTTCTGCGCTTCGGATAGTCGCGCCGCCAACTGACTCACCCGGCGCAGCTCGCCACCCAGCCCCACCTCGCCCACGACAGCCAGGTCGGCGGGCATGGGGCGATCGTGATAGCTGGATGCAATCGCCAATGCCAAAGCCAGATCCGCGGCCGGTTCAGCGATTTTCAAACCGCCGATGACATTGGCAAAGATATCCTGCTCCCACAGCTTCAAGCTCAGACGTTTGCTTAGCACAGCGCTGATTAACTGCAGCCGATTGGAATCGATGCCGTTGGCGGTGCGGCGCGGATTGCTGAACGATGTCGGGCTTGTCAAGGCTTGCAACTCCACCAGCAATGGCCGCGTGCCTTCCAGCGTGATGGCGATGGCAGACCCAGAGGCAGTGACCAGGCGCTCGGCGATGAAGACTTCTGAGGGATTGGGCACTTCGACCAGGCCGCTGCCACGCATTTCAAATACACCGACTTCGCTGGTTGCGCCGAAGCGATTCTTGACTCCACGCAGCAACCGATAATGTTGGAACGGATCGCCTTCCAGATAGAGCACGGCATCGACAATATGCTCCAGCACGCGCGGGCCGGCGATGCTGCCATCTTTGGTCACATGTCCGATCAGCATGATGCTGATGCCGCTGGACTTCGCCAGTTGTTGCAATGCGCCAGCGCATTGACGCACCTGGGCGGGCAATCCGGGCAGCGAATCGGAGTCGGCATGACGGGTCGTCTGGATAGAATCGACCACCAGCAGGCTCGGCTGCAGCGAATGTGTCTGCTCGATGATATTCGCCAGGTCGGTTTCTGGCAGCAGATACAGCGCCTGCGCAGCCAGCCCCAGTCGGTCGGCGCGGCGTTTGAGCTGGCGCGCGCTTTCTTCGCCGCTGACATAGAGCACTTCGCCGCCCTTTTGCGCCATCGCGGTTGCCAGCTGTAGCGCAAGTGTCGATTTGCCGATGCCGGGCTCGCCACCCAGCAAGATCAAGCTGCCCGGCACCAATCCCCCGCCCAGCACCCGGTTGAACTCGGCTATGGGCAGGTGAATGCGAGGCTCGGCGCGCGGATCAATCTCAGACAGGGGTTGGGGCTGGCGTTGTGAGGCAGCTGCGCCTGTGGAGGCTCCAGAAGCGGTTGGGCGCTGCTCGACCACTTCTTGCAGGGTGTTGAATTGCTTGCATTGCGGGCATATTTTGAACTTGCCAGCGCTGCGTCGCCCGCAATTGCCACAAATGTACGTGCTGCGCCGCTTTGACATCAGCGCTGGGGGATGACAACTTGGTCACAAGCGGACAAGCTGCCCGCGGCGAAGAAGTTTTTGATGCACGCCGTAAGCAGCTCGCCGACTTTCGCATGACCGGCATTCAGCCAGTGCGGATCCATGTTTGTCGGCTTGTAATCTTCAAATGCGACGATTGCCGAGATGTCTACCCAGGCAATGCCCAGCGTCGCAAACAACGCTTCCGCTGCAAGTGTATACTTGCTCGGATTTGTCACTTCGTCTGCTGTCGGGATAAGCAGGATCAGCAATTCACTGCCCTGCGCTTTCGCAGCGTCGCGCAACCAAGACAAATAGCGCGCCGTATGCGCCTTTTGCTGCGCAAAGTCATCGCCGGCAAGCAGTTCGCCCACGACATCAAGCAGGCGCAGCAGGAGCGTGCCCAGCCGCATTGATCCCAGCGCCTTTTCGATCTCGTTGTTGGGCGCAGGCTTGGCCCTGGCATGCCAATGCAGCGCCGTTTCCAGATCGAGCCTGATTGGATTGCGCAGCCGGTCGATGCTGTATCGCCGCACGGAACGTCCCAAGCCATTAGGCAGCACAACGCTGATCCAGCTGTCCATCGGAAATTGATTGTCGATAAAGTCGTTACCCGTATAAAAACCCAGGATAGTAAGCTGTGGCTGCAAGAGCGGTGCCAGGCTTTCAAATGCCGCCAGCGCAGCATTCGTACCATTGCCGGTGTAACCCGCATTCCAGATCAACATCTTCGGCAGCGCCTTGTCCAAGATTTCCGCGAAGGACTTGCCCAGATCAGCGGAGAATCCGTGCGTGAAGGAGTCGCCCAGCAGCAAGACACGCTGCTCGATTTCGGCAGGAGGCGAGACAAATTCATCATCATCTCGGAAGCCGTCGCTATTTTTGGCGCAAAGCCGGCCGCTTGTATCGCCACGCTCGCAAGCCGCACTCACCATTGTCGGGTCATATCGACAACCTCTCTCGCCGCTGCAGTCGAACCAGTAGAGAGCTTTGCCATTGAAGGGCGGCAGGTCGAAACGGAAATAGGTTCCAATGCCCAACTGGGTCAACGCCAGTTCCAGCACGATCAAGGTAATCGCGGCGATCAATGCGCCTTTGCCCAGGTTCGCGCGCAGGTCGATTGCAAGCCGCTGCCGAAACTTGTCGCGCCGCAGCAGCCAGCCCACAATTGCCAGCGCAACGCCCAGCACGACTATCAGCAACTGGGGCAGGCTGATGCCAGGACTGCTGGATAGCAAGATATAGTCGAGCAGCAAGCCAAAGACCGCCAGAATCAGACCCGCCGCTATCAACAGCCAAGCGCTCAGTGATTTCAGCAGCGCCCTTTTGGATCGAACAAGTTTCACAGCGATTTCCCAGGTCGTCATCCACAGCCCGACTATACAACGAACAGCCAATTGCCGTTTGTCTGGACACTAGCGATTTTGAATCGGCGTCGTTG
Organism: Anaerolineae bacterium; assembly: GCA_022824565.1. GTDB lineage: Bacteria > Chloroflexota > Anaerolineae > Aggregatilineales > Phototrophicaceae > UBA6055. The sequence goes on from JAJDZQ010000010.1 coordinate 20,045, forward strand.
TAACTTTGTCGTAAGCATTCTGCACCATGCTGTGTTGAAGAATATACGCAGAAAGAGAGACGACATGCTCAAGACATTGCCTTTGCGTACACTTGCCCTGCTGCTGTGTTCCCTGGCGCTGGTTGTCGCCGTCATCAGCGGTTCCTTGTTCGTCGATGCCCAGGCCGCTCAGAATTGCGCGCCAGGCAACCTGCGCACCAGCAACTGGAAGACCGACTTCTGCAATAACAACGTCGACTTCAACGAAATCCTGGTGGGTAATCCGAGCAAAGATGGCATCCCGTCTGTCACCGATCCACGCATGGAAACGGTCGCAGAGGCCAAGACCTGGCTGGTCGATCGCTCGCCGGTGATCGCGCTGGATATTGATGGCGAAGCGCGCGCCTATCCGCTGGCGATCCTGATGTGGCACGAGATCGCCAATGACCAGATCGGCGACTTGCCCGTGGCGGTAACCTTCTGCCCCCTGTGCAATAGCGCCATTGCTTACGACCGGCGCGTGGACGAGGCCGTCCTGGACTTCGGCGTGAGCGGCTTGCTGCGCAACAGCGACCTGGTCATGTACGACCGACAGACCGAAACCTGGTGGCAACAGTTGACCGGCGAAGGTCTGGCTGGGCAGCATGCCGGCGTACTGCTGGATATTGTGCCATCGCAGGTGATCAGCTTCGGCAGCTATGCCCAGCGGCATGCAGATGGGCTGGTGATGTCGCGCGATACAGGGTTCAGCCGGCAATATGGCATGAATCCCTATCGCGGGTATGACAGCCGCGCGGGGCGTCCTTTCTTGTTTGATGGCGAAATCGACACGCGCCTGCCTCTGCCGGTCGAGCATGTGCTAGCGGCGAATATCGATGACATCGCGGTTGCCTATCCATTTTCGATCCTGCGCGACGCTGGCGTGATCAACGATGTCGTTGGGCAGATGCCGCTGGTGGCTTTCTATCAAGGTGGCGTTGCCAGCGCCCTGGGCGATGCCGTCATTGACAATGCGCGCGATATCGGCACGGCTGGCTTGTACCGGGCAGAGCTGGACGGCATGACACTGGAGTTTGCTCTGGATGAGAGCGGCGGCTTCGTGGATGCGCAGACTGGCAGTGGTTGGAATGCGTTTGGCGAGGCCGTCTCTGGCGAAATGGCCGGCTCGCAATTGGAATGGATAAACGCCTTCCCGCATTTCTGGTTCGCCTGGGCGGCCTTTTATCCCGACACGATGGTGTATGGCGCGGACGGGTGACAAGTGGTTACCCACCTCAATCCTCCCAACAGGTCAGCTGAGGACAAGACAGTTTTTCTACCCCATCCCCGGCCCTTCCCCATATCATTGGGGAAGGGTGACTCGTCGAGAATCCAGTGCAAAACTTGCTAATCTGCAAAAAATGAGCATCATATTTCAATTTCTTTGAATGCGCTCCCCCTCCCTGATGCTTCGGGGAGGGGGTTGGGGGGTGGGGTAGACCCTCTCATGCGCGCCCTTGGCAACCTGTCCTTTCCTAAGTCTTTATGGGGGCAGGGATTTAGGGTGGGGGAATATCCGCGCTCCCGCCAGTATCGAAATGCGGATGGCAACGGGCGAGGTTTGTCTCTGCGCCTCTGTGTCTCTGTGGCAATCACTTCACCACAGTATGCGATTGCTCGCGCATATATTGCTGCAAGTAATACCAACTGCCGGCGGCCTTGCCGCTGCCTGTGCTGCCTTTCCAGCCGCCGAATGATTGATAGCCGGGCCAAGCGCCCGTGGTCGCTCCGGTCGCGCGGTTGACATAGAGCACGCCGGCTTCGATATTGTCCAAAAACCACTGCACTTCGTCTTCG
>JAJDZQ010000006.1 GCA_022824565.1 Anaerolineae bacterium
TCTTGACCGAAGGCGGCGTATTCAGCGATGCCTTCATCGACAACTTCATTGCCTACAAGCAGGTCGAAGACCAGGATGCCGTGGCCATGCGCCCGCATCCCTACGAATTCGAGCTGTACTTCAGCATCTAGGCTGCAACCGTGCACAACAAAGCCCCTTCCGTTTGCGTGTGGAAGGGGTTTTCTCTTAGCGAGTGATCGACTTCCCTCTGTTTAAGCTTTATAGATCAACTGGCCGTGCTTTTGCACAAACTTAACGGGGATCTTCGGATTGTTGATATCTCGCTTAGTGTCGTTCCACTTTGCTTCCCATCTGGCGAAGTACGGAAACTCGAGATTGCTCGGTCTCAGTTGATAGATTGAAGCCAACTCAATCCCACTGTATATCGCAAATATCCACTCGGTTTCCCGGTATTTCTTCAATATGGTGGGGTTTAGATGATGGTGAGTAGAGAAGCTACTGGTTAGTTCAATGTTAACCGATTTCAATTCGTATTCTACGCCATGCTCGTCGACAGCGTCATTTCCGAGTCTTCCGGGAAGTATTCGCAATCCAGTTATCAGCAAGACTTGTAAAAGCTTCCCTCCATTGTCTTGAAAGATATCATTGATACCGTGCTTGACTGCGAGAGTCTGATACTCACGAATGTATGGCAAGAGCCTCTCAAGTTGCTTTTGATCCTTATGTGGCTTCATCAGCCTCTTTCAAGAGTTCAAGCAGAGAGACACGCAACGCCGTCGCCAATCGCTCCATGTTGTCAATCGAAATATTCCTCTCGCCTCGCTCAACTGAACCAACATAAGTCCTGTGCAGTCCACACTTCCTTGCAAGGTCTTCCTGAGATAAACCCTGCTTGTTTCTAATTTGACGCAAACGCTGAGCGAACACCAACCGGTAGCGCCTTTTATCATTTGTCATAGCAGTAAACTACTGGTATAGTGACTATACGTCTACAGATTATGAGTAGCAGAAAATGGCCGCGACCTTCGTTCCAAGCTATCGCACCAAGCTGGGTGAGGCGTATTGTGCGGACTCTCTGAACTTTATTCCGACATTGCCCGAAGACTCGGTTAATCTGGTATTTACGAGTCCACCTTTTGCGTTGCTGCGACAGAAGGAATACGGCAACAAGTCTCAAGAGACTTACAATGACTGGCTGCTTCAGTTTGTATCAATGGTATATCCGTGCCTGAGGGACGATGGCAGTCTTGTAATAGACTTGGGAGGGGCATATAGGAGAGGTAGACCAGTCCGCAGCCTGTACAACTTTAGGTTGCTTATCCGCATCTGTGATGAGCTGGGTTTCCACCTTGCGGAAGACTTTTATTGGTACAACCCCTCCAAATTGCCATCTCCAATTGAATGGGTAAACAAGAGGAAGATTAGGGCAAAGGACAGCGTCAACACTGTCTGGTGGTTTAGCAAGAGCGAGTTTCCCAAAGCGGATGTCAGAAATGTCTTGACGGAATACAGCGGTAGGATGAAGAAGCTTTTGCGTGACCCTAACAAGTACTACAAGCCAAAGGATCGACCGTCAGGTCATCGTATCAGCGATAGTTTCGGCAGAGATAACGGTGGAGCTATCCCGTCCAATCTACTACAGATTCCCAATTCTGAATCAAGCAGCAAGTATTTGAAGCACTGTCGCTTGGCCGGCATCAAGGCGCATCCAGCACGATTCCCAGCACGTCTTCCACAGTTCTTCATTAGATTCTTGACGGATCCAGGAGATTTGGTGGTCGACATCTTTTCTGGTTCAAATACGACAGGAATGGTTGCAGAAGCAGAAGAGCGAAGATGGATATCAATTGAAAAGGATCTTGCATATACCGCAGCTTCTGCATTCAGATTCATAGATGACCCCTACCCAGACTCCACCATCAAGACTTTGTATGAGCAGATCCTTCATGGAGTCTGCGTTGATTTCTCATGCAAGTCCCATCAAGCAATACTGCTGTAAGCGTATCATGATTGGATATTGTCCCTCTTACATGTGTGATTCTTGCGGAGCAAGGAGAACTTACCCCGCTACCAGCTCCCGCCATTTTTTCAGCAGCGCGCGCGTATGCAGCCCCGGCGCGCCATCGCCGACCACGCAATCATCCACGCGCACGACCGGCACAATCTCCTTCGTGCTGGAAGTGATGATGATTTCGTCCGCGGCGCAATACTCGTCCAGCGTGATATCGCGCAGGTCCACCCGTGCGCCCAGCAGCTTGATGACCTCGGCGCGGGTGATGCCCAGCAAGACGCCGCTGGCTGGCGTGCTCCAGTGTCCGCCGCGGCAGATAAACGTGTTGCTGCGCGTGCCTTCGATGACCCGGCCCGCTTCGGTATAGATGGCGTCTATCGCTTGCGGATTGGCTCGGCGCGCTTTGAGCTGGGCGGTGATGCCGGGGATGTAGTTGATGGTCTTGGCTTCTGGCAGGTGGCGCGCTTGCTCGATTGTGACGACATCTGCGCCGCGCAGGTAGGTTTCGGGGGGCGGAGGTTGCAAGGGCGTCACCATCACCAGCAAACGCGAATCGCCCGTGGGAAAGAAACCGCCGGAGCTGTCGCCGCCGGTGATGACGATGCGAATGCCCGACTCGTCATTTTGATTCCGGCGCAGGGTCGCTTCGACAATATCGGCGAGTTCTTCGAGGTGCCAGGGACAAGCCAGCTCGATTAGTTCGGCAGATCGCTGCAAGCGCTGCAAATGCTCGACCAGACGAAAAGGCGCTCCCTGGTAGGTGCGCAGAAAGTCGAAGACGCCATAGCCGCGCAAGACAGCCAGGTCAGCCGCCGGGATGCGCGCCTGGCTCGCCTCGACAAATTCGCCATTGATATAATAAACCGCCATGTGGGGAGTATACATGTTGCGGCGACAAGTTGCCCAAGCATGACCGGTCGAGCAACGCTGGTACAATGTGCCCATGTGGCGCTGGATTGCCCTGCTAATCACTTGCCTCGCGCTGTGGACGTTGCCCGCCCGGGCACAATCGCTGCTGTCGATGGTCAACAACTTTCGCGCGGCGCGGGGATTGCCGGGCTTGTCGCTGGATGCGCGCTTGACGGCGGCCGCCCAAAACCAGGCCAGCTGGATGGCGGCCAACAGCCAGTGCTGCGACCATTCGCAGAGCGGCACGAGCACGGTTCTGTCGCGCGCCAATCGCTTTGGCTACAGCGCGCCCTTGATCACCGAGATTATCTATTTGGGCGGCTCGGCAACAGACGCCATGAACTGGTGGCAGACATCGGCCATTCACCTGCGAGAGATGACGCGCCCGACCGGCGGACATGCGGGTATCGCCAGCGTCGGTGGTCACAACAACCAGACGGCGCATGTGGTCGTCTTCGGCTGGACGGGCAGCGGCGGCAACAGCAGCGGCACAAGTGGCGGACCCGCCCGGCAGCCGTCGTATGTGGTCGGTTTGGATGAATTTGGCAATATCCAACATGAGGTGCAGCCCGGCGACGACCTGGGCACGATTGCCTGGCGTTATTATGGGTACAATTGGGATGTTCTGCCGACCATTCGCGCGCTCAACAACCGCACACAAGCTGAAGATGGTCTGCTGGCGCCGGGCGAGATCTTGCTTATCCCGCCCAAAGCCGGCACCTATACACCTGCGCCCAGCGCAACAAGCGCCCAGCCAGAACCCAGAGCCGCGCCCACCGGCCTGCCAGCTGCGACAGAAGCGCGAAGGCCAGCGCCAGGCAGTGCCAGTCCCGCTCCCCGCGTCAGCAGCGCCACGCCGCCACCGACCGCGCCAAGCCTGCGCAACATCCATATCGGCGACCTGCCCACGCCGATCGCCACGCCGCAGCCGCCACCTATCGCCCCCGAAGACGCCCTGACCCTGCTGGAGCTGAGCTTGCTGGCCGCCGCATTTGTCACGCAGATGTTGGTCATTGGCTTCGCGGTTGCCGCATTCATTCGGCGTTAAACCGCAAGAGATCGGATTACCGAAGCGCTCAAGTTGACAGATGTTCCGGCTTGCATGATACTGGAAAGACGATTGATTGTGTGGCGATATACACGAATATGAGCGGCTACAAGGATTGGGTGCGGCAGGCGCAGGCTGGTGACCGCGACGACAAAAACCGGGCTTTTGACAGGCTGGTGCGCGATTACCGGGGCATGGTCTATGCAATCGCCTATGCGCGCGTCAGCGATGCGCAGCTGGCGGAAGATGTCGCGCAGGAAGCATTCCTCACCGCGTATGCGCGCATCACGCAACTGAAAGACGTCTCGGCTTTTCCGGCTTGGTTGCGCCGCATCGTGCTGACTCAGGTCGACCGCATCAACCGCCCCCAGCCATACGAGGCGCTGGATGAAAACAGCCTGGTAGACCCCGCAGCCAGGCCCGAAGCGCAAGTGGAAGCCCAGGAGTTACGAGCGCGCGTTCGGGCTGCGGTGGCTGCGTTGCCGGCGACACAGCGAGCGGTCACCAGCGACTTTTACCTCGAAGGCCAATCGCAGCGAGAAATCTCGGAGCGGCTGGGACTGCCCCTGGCGACAGTAAAAAAGCGCCTGCAATATGCTCGGGCACATTTGCGCGGCTTGCTGGCGGGCATCAACGAAGGGATTGACCGCGCCTTCACTGCCGATCCAGCCAAAGAATTGCAGCCGGTATATGTGTATCGCCGGCGTCAGCACCACGCATCCAAAGACCCCTCCCCGCGCGCAACGAGGAGGGGAAAACGGGTCGGTTAGCTGCCTGGCACAACTTCACAAGCGCCGTTGCGCATGCATGTCCAGGTCATATCGCCGCCATCCAGGTGCAGTTGCTCGCCCATGCCCTGCAATACCGCCGCCATCGCTGCGACATAGGGCGCAGAAAAGCTGGTGCCGTTCAGCGCTTTGTAGCCATTGTCGAGGTATATGGTGTGCACATCGCGGCCCGGCGCCCAGATATCGCCGCCTTTGTTGCTGAAGCTGCTGCGCGAGCCATTGGCATCGATCGCGCCGACCGCCACCACGCCTTCATATCGCGCGGGATATCCAGGCAGGCTGCCGCCGCTGTTGCCCGCCGAGGCGATGACGGTCACCGCCTTGCCCATGGCGTATTCGACCGCATCCTTGGTGACCTGCGAGCCGACCATGCTGCCCAGCGACAGGTTTATGATGTCTGCGCCGTTGTCGGCGGCATAAACGATGCCCGCAGCCACATCTGCCATTGAGCCGCTGCCACTTGGTCCCAGCACGCGCACCGGCAAGATCGAGCTATTGGGCGCGAAGCCGGCGATGCCGATGCCGTTGTCGGTGTTGGCGGCGATGATGCCCGCCACGCTGCAGCCATGCCCAAAGACATCTTCGGGGTCATCGTCATTGTCGACAAAGTCGTAGCCACCGGGCAGCACGCGCCCCTGCAAGTCTTCATGATTCAGGCAGACGCCCGTGTCGATGACAGCCACAGTGACCGGCTGCAGCTCGCCCATCTCGCGCCAGGTCTGCTCGGCCTGAATATGCGGCAGCGCCCATTGACGATCATAGTCGGGGTCGTTGGGCGGGATATCAAAGTTCACTTTGACGAAGAAATCTTGCTCGACCAGTTCGACATCGCTATCGAAAGTGTCGTCCCCCGCGAAGAGCAGGCCATCGCTGTCGGAGATGAATGCCTGGTCGTAGCGCTCGGGCACATCGACCACCCAGATTTCCAGTTCGTCAATGCGCTCAACGATGGTCGCGCCGATGCGGTTGACATATTCCCACTTTTCGCTTATCGGCGTGCCCGGGTCGTAGTGGATGACCCAGTTGCCGGTCGGAACAACATCGCGGACCGGCACGACCCGCGTGAAATCGGGCTGCGCGGATGGAGCTTGCGGCGCTGGCTTGAATTCGCTGGCGGCGACAGGCAGGCAAAGCAGCGCCAATAGCAGCAGCGTGAGGAGGCGTCGACAAATGGTCATGGGGAGAAGTCCCTTCACAATTGATCGGGATCGCTGTGCATATTGTAACAGCTATAAAAAAGTGTACGCAAGCAAGGGCGCGGTGGTTGCGCCAGGGCGAATGCGTCAAAAGGGATCCTTGCCCAAGGACCTAGCCGTGAAACCGTAACCACCGAGTACACCGATCTTACTCGGCGCTCTCGGTGGGGCAAGCTTTATGTGAGATTGCTCTACTACGTTTGCGCTAGCGCTCAGAGGCGGCGGCGGTTCACGGCGAATTCAAAGACATCGTCGCGGGCGTAGTGCCCCGTGACATCCAGCGCCATCTGTTCCTGGACAATCATGCGCAGGTCGAGGTCGGCCGTGATGATGGTTTCTGCGTCAAATACCGGCTCGACAAGATACTCTCCATCGGGCGCGATGATGGCGCTGCCGCCGTTCAGCAAGCGAGCATCGGCTTCTGCGCTTGCTTCGGGCAGCAACTGCAACTCTGGCGGGAAGTCGGCGACCGTCATGATGTTGCCCACCGCCAGCACAAAACAACGCCCCTCAAAAGCATAATGGCGGCTGGCAATTTGGTGCATGGGTTTGACTTGGGGCCAAAGCGCGATGTGAATGTCCTCGCCACTGAGGTGCAGGGCTTGTCGGGCATGCGGCATCCAGTGTTCCCAGCAGATCAAGCCGCCAACTCGGCCGGCTGTTGTGTCTGCCGCGCGCAAACCGGCTGCATCGCCCTGTGCCCAGACCAACTGCTCGGTATAGGTCGGTCGCAGTTTGCGGTGGTGGTTCGCAAGCGCGCCATCGCCGTCAATGATGACGAGGCTGTTGTAAAGGCTGCGATTGCCTCGTCCCTGGGCGACGCGCTCGTTCAAGCCGAGGACCAGCGCGATGCCGTGGGTCTTTGCGCTGTCTCGCAGTTGGCGCATCTCTGCGCTGTCAATCGCCAGGCTGTTGCCAGCGAGGCGGGCATAGAGCTGCTTGGTGGGCGCGTGATCCCAGCGGGCATAGTCGAGCGCGCAATCCAACCAGGCTGGGTAGCCGGGAAAGAATGTTTCGCCAAATACAGCCAGCTGCGCGCCGGTGCGGGCGGCTTCGGCGATTAGTGACAGGGCTTTGTCGATGGTCGCTGGCAGGTCGTAATAGACTGGTCGCGCCTGGATCAAAGCGACGCGCACATTGTCACCCTTCATCCGCCATCGCCCAGTACAGCGCGAACCAGGAATTGCTCGCCGTCACTAGCTGGCGCGTTGGCGACTACCTCGTCCACCGTCAGCGGCGGACCAGCTACATCCGGACGCATCACGCTGGTCAAGGGCAAGACCGACGAAGTTGGGTCGATATGCGAGGTATCCAACTCTTCCAGCTTTTGAAAATAAGCCAGGATGTCGGAAAGTTGCTTTTGATAGCGGACGACATCTTCATCGCTCAGTTCAAGGCGAGCCAGCTCGGCGATGGCGCGCACCTCGGCCTGGGTCAAGGCGGGTTCTGTCATGATTGTCTCTCCCTGCGTCTGCTTCTGCATTGTACCCACAGCGCGCTGGGCAAACACAGGCAGAATCTGGTCGGCATGGCGCTCGGGCA
>JAJDZQ010000019.1 GCA_022824565.1 Anaerolineae bacterium
GCAAGCCGCGCTGGATATTGAGCGTGTTCAAAGAAGGCTTACGCTACTTTCAAGACGAAGTGGCAAGCAACGGAAAGCTACCTGATACACACTACTTCATGCCGAGGCGAGCATGATGAAAAAATGTGGTGTCGTCAGCCAAAATGAGGGAGGGGCTTTTCACACCCCATCAATCCACCTGTCGGGTCGGGAGGAGCATAAGGCAGTGGCTACCCTCCCTGACTTGTCGGGGAGGGGCTGGGGGAGGGGTTGTGCCCGCTTTGGCTACCCTCCCTGACTCGTCGGGGAGGGGTTAAGAAGCTTCTTCCGCGCGCAAGGAACGGATGTACGCCTGGATATCCACCTGCGCCGGCAGCGGATGTTCGTATCCCAGCGCGGCACAGAGTTCCCGCGAAAGCTTTGCGAATAAGTCAAGCTGCGTCATCAGCGCATCCCATAGCCCGGCCTCGTCGTGCCAGCCCGCCCAGATGCGCGTGATAGCAGCATAATCGTCCCGACGCGCCCATTCGTGAATGCGCTTGCCCAGCAGCCAGGTATTTGTGGGAGCGGTGGCGGTGGCGCGGGCGTGCCATTCCAGCACTTGCAGCAGCCTGGTTTTCATCGTCCAGTCGCGGAATTTGACCACCCAAAATTCGCGGCGGCGGATGAACTGCGCGACATGCAGGGCTTCAAACCAAAACTCGTTGAGACAATCATGCACCTGTTCGGGGCTGGGCGCGGACGGCTGCGGGAAGCGGCGCGGCGATGGCGAAAGTTGCGCGTATAGGTCGTCTTTGTCCAGCGCCACATGATAACCGCGCAGGTATTCGTCACTCAGTTGGTCGCCGGCGATCATGGCGCGTATGTCATCGATGTGAATGAACTGAAAGTCGACCTTGCTGCCACCAGCGAACCATACCAGGCGATAGGCCACAGACTTGTCCAGCGGGAAGCGGATCCATACCTCGCCCAACCCGTCCAGCCAGCTTGCGTCTTGACAATAGCGCGCGCTGTCGGTGGTGATGATCTGCGCGTCCAGATCGGAAAAAGCATCGGTGGAGCCATCCCTGCGCGCCAGCGAGCCAGTGATCACAACTGCGCGGATGGCATTTTCTGCGCGCGCCCAATCAACGATGGCGGGCAAGAGCGGATGATTCAGCATGACCATGGCAGGGGGAGATGCGCCGCCTGCTATCCCTTGACAGCGCCAGCCGTCAGCCCTTCGACAATGCGATTTTGGAAGATTAACACCAGCGCCACCAGCGGGATCGTCACCACCATCGCTGCCGCCATGATCTCCGCGATCGGCTCTTGCTCGGAGAATTGACCCGAAAATTGCGCGATAGCCACCGGCACCGTCTGCGCAGACGGGTTGGTTGCCGTGAAGTTCAACGCAAACAGATATTCATTCCATGATTGTACGAAAGCCAGCAGACCGGTCGTCACCAGCGCCGGCGCAGTCAATGGCAACAGAATCAAGCGAAATGTCTGGAAGGGCGTCGCGCCATCGACAATCGCCGCCTGCTCGATTTCGCCCGGCAGTCCCTTGAAAAAGCTGGTCAGCACCCAGACAGTGAAAGGCAGCGAAAACACCGGATAGGTCACAATCAGCGACAGGCTGGTGCCAAAGAAGCCCAACTCGCGCACGATGGTGTACAAGCCCGACAGAATCGAAATCGCCGGGAACATCGTCATCGAAAGCACGACATACAGCAACGCCACCCGCCCGCGAAAGCGCAGCCTGCCCAAGGCATACGCCGCGAATGAACCAGCCACCAGCGCAAAGATTGATGTCGCGGCCGAGATAAATGCCGAGTTGCGCAGCGCATCCAGGAAGGTATTGTCGCGGAAGACATATTCGTAATTCTTCATCGTCGGCTCGCGCGGGAGATAACTCGCGCTTTGGAACATCTCGTTTTCGGTTTTGAACGAGGTCATGAACGCCCAATAAAAAGGAAAGAGCGCATAGACAGCGACGATGAACACCAGTGTATAGAGCAAGACTTGCTGCGCGCGTTGACGAAACTGCTTTGATGTCATGTCACGACTCCACATTCAGCAGGCGCACATAGATGAAAGCGAATATCGAAATGAAGATGAAGATGATAACGCTGATCGCCGAGGCATACCCATCCAACTGATTGCTGACCAACGTTTCAAAATTGTAGGTGGCCATAGACAACTGCTGCCGTCCAAAAAGCACATTGAACAAGTCAAAGACGCGCAGGGCATCCAATGTGCGGAAGATCAAGGCGATGGCGACGGCAGGCCGAAGCAAAGGCAACGTGATCGAAAAGAAACGCCGCACCGGGCTGGCGCCATCCACCGATGCCGCCTCGTACAAGTCGCTGGGGATCACCTGCAAGCCCGCCAGCAACAGCAGCGCCATGAACGGAGCGGTCTTCCAGACATCCACGATGATAGCGGTGGGGATTTGCAGGCTGGGGTCGGACAGCCAGGCTTGTGGCGCAGCAATCAGTTGCAGGTCGAGCAAGATTTTGTTGAATATGCCAGCGGTCGTGTCCTTCAGCATCAGCTCCCAAAGTCGCGCCGAAATCACCGTGGGGATGGCCCAAGGCACCAGCATAATTGCGCGCATCGCCCCGCGCCCCCGGAACTTGGAATTGACCACCATCGCCATGAACAAGCCGATGATCAACTCCAGCGCCACAGAAATGATGGTGAAAAGCACAGTCGTGCCAATCGCTTCGATAAAGTCATCGTCCAGCCCGCTGATGGCAACCGACTGGTCATTGCCCACCGAGATATTCGCCACTGTGCGATAGCCTTCTCGCAGCAGCTCGCGGTCGATAGATTCCCAACGGGTGCTGCCATTGGCGCGCGTGCTGCAAGGATCAGCGGGGTCGCTCTTGCGGCAGGCCACGGTGTCGACGCGAATGGTCAACAAATTGGCATAATTCTCCAAACCAACAAATTGCGGCACGGCGCTGCCAGCGAAGCGCTTGTCGGTCAGGCTGCGGATGAAGGTCTGCTCCAGCGGGCGCGCCGCCACCAGCACAAATATCGTCAAAGTGGGGATGAGCAGGTTCCAGGCCAAGCGCGTTTCTCGGCCAATCAGCGAATCTTCGCCGCCGAAGAGTGAGTCGATATTGCGGTTGAGCCAATGCCACAAAGCGGCAGCGCCCAACAAAATCAGCAGCGCCGGCGCAATCGCATTGACCAGCGCGCCCCAATCGACAGCTTCTTTGTCCATGGCCGCGCTGTTGAGGAAGTTGAAGATCTCCAGCGCGATAGTTGCCCCGATGCCGATCGCCAACCACAGCAGCAATATACGCGCCCAATATGCCGTGCGAATATGTCCATGACGCAGCCGCCAGCCAATGGCAATGAAGAAACCGCCCGCGCCGACAAATAGCGCCGACACGATAATGCCAAACCGTTCCAAAAAAATTAGCAGCAACGACGGAGCAGCCACATCATCATCGCCGGGCGTCCAGTTCAACGCCAGTTGGATGCCGGGGTCGTTGAGCACAGTCAAGCAAAAGAAGACAATCGCCAGCGCGCCGATCAAGATCATCACGATGCTCAGCGCGTTGACAAGCAGACGTCGGTCTGTCATTGACCCCCCTCGGTCCCCCCGTCGGCTCGCTGAGGAGAGGACATGTTTCATTCTACCCCATCCCCAGCCCTTCCCCGTATCAACAGGGAAGGGTGACTTGTCGAGAAACCTGTGCGTTTATTGCTAATCTGCAAGAATTGAGCATCAGATTTCATTTTCTCTGCATGCGCTCCCCCTCCCTGATGCATCGGGGAAGGGGTTGGGGTAAACCCTCACATGCGCTCCCTTGGAAACCTGTCCTGCCCCCCCGTCGGCTCGGGGGGAGGGATGCGGACGCGTTTTTATCGAGATGTGTTGTGGCGACGAATCTCCGTTAGTCCCCCGACCCGTCAAACGAATCGGGGGGAGAAAACAGCCTACATGTCAAATAGATCCGCGATATCC
>JAJDZQ010000115.1 GCA_022824565.1 Anaerolineae bacterium
CCAGAGGGATAATCCGCTCTTCGCCACGCAAAGCATACCACAGGCTGATGATCCAATTCACCGCCAAGAAGATCGCCATGGCGATCACCAGCGAAAACAGCGAAATTGAAAATATCGGGCCAATCACGGGCACCAGCGCCAGCAGAAATCCCGCAACAGCCCAGACAACCAGGCTCAGCACCAAAGTCAACAGCGCGCCGATGCTTTGCGTCGCATGCAGGCGAGTCAAGGGGTTGGCGCGGTCTATAGCCATGCCCAGCAAGCCGCCCAGCAAAGGCAGCGCATAGGCCAGCGCCGCCAAGAAACGGCTATGTGAAGTTGAGCCCTCGCTATGGGAGGGGGATGCGGGGTGGACTTTATTCTGCGTCATGGATCACCCCCTGCAATTCCAGCTCATCGGCGAAGTGGCAGCGCGCCACATGCCCAGGACCGATATCCAGCAGCGGGGGCACCTGCTCGCGGCAGATATCCTGCGCATAACGGCAGCGCGGATGAAAAACGCAGCCCGCAGGCGGATTGGATGGGCTGGGCACATCGCCCTCCAGAATGATGCGCTCCATTTTGATAAGCGGATCAGCCGGCGGCACTGCCGAGACCAGCGCTTCGGTATAGGGATGCCGCGGATTTTGCAGCAGCTCATCGGTCGGCGCCAGCTCCACCAGCTTGCCCACATACATCACGGCGATGCGGTCGCAGATATGTTCGACCACAGACAAATCGTGCGAGATGAAGATGAATGTCAGGCGCATTTCGTCTTTTAACGATTGCAGCAGGTTGAGCACCTGCGCCTGCACCGAGACATCCAACGCCGATACCGGCTCGTCGGCGACGATCAGCCGCGGATTGAGCGCCAGGGTGCGCGCCACGCCGATTCGCTGGCGCTGCCCGCCACTGAATTCATGCGGATAACGCCCCATATACGCCGGCTTCAAACCGACAGCCTCCATCAGGTCGGCGACTCGCGTTGTGATCTCGTCGCCACTGGCTGTGCCATGAATCACCAGCGGCTCGGCAATGATATCGCGCACGGTCAAACGTGGATTGAGCGAGCTGAACGGGTCCTGGAAGATCATGCGCATCTCCTTGCGCAAGTCTTTCATTTCGCGCTTGTTCAGCTTCGCCACATCCACCCAGTTGCCATCGGCGCGATGAAAAAGCACTTCGCCGCCAGTGGGGTCATAGAGCCGCAGCAGCGCGCGCCCGACCGTCGTCTTGCCACAGCCGCTTTCGCCGACCAGCCCCATCACTTCGCGCTCGACCAGCTCGAAGCTGACGCCATCAACCGCCTTGATGGTGCCGACCTGGCGCTGCAGCATGCCCTTTCGCAGAGGGAAGTGCATCTTCAGGTCATTGACCTTGAGGATGATGTCGTCCCCCAGCCCCTGCACCTCTTCCCCCACTCCGAGGGAAGGGGAGTTCGCTCGAGTTTCAGTCCCTCCCTCTTTATGGAGGGATTTAGGGTGGGGGTAGGTTTCAGCCATGCCGAACTCGATTCAATTATAGATTCGAATAGGGGTCGGCTGCATCGCGCAAGCCATCGCCCAAGAAGTTCAGCCCCAGCACCGCCACCACGATGAAAATGACCGGCGTGAGGATCCAGGTATTCTGGCCCAGCGTCTCTAGGCTTTGCGCGCTCTTCATCAAGAAACCCCAGCTCGTCAGCGGCTCTTGAATGCCGATGCCCAGGAAGCTGAGAAATGCCTCTGCCAAGATGATATCGGGGATCATCAATGTCAAAATCACGATGACATGCGACAGCACATTGGGATACAGGTGCTTGAAGATAATGCGGAAGTCGCCAGCGCCCTGTTCCTTCGCCGCCAGGATGAAGTCGGTTTCGCGCAGCGAAAGCACCTTGCCACGCACCTCGCGAGCCAAAACAGCCCAGCGCAGGAAAGGGAAGATGAACGCCATCACCAGGAAGATCTGTCCAGAGGGCCAGGTCTTGGGTATCACCGCCGCCAGCGCCATCCACAGCGGCAGCTCTGGGAAAGACATCACCACTTCCACAAATCGCTGAATGCCGTTGTCGATCGCGCCGCCATAATAGCCAGAGATGACGCCGACCGACGAACCGATGACGATGGCAATCACGGCGGCCAAAATGCTCAGCGAGAGCGACACACGCCCCGCCAGACAGATGCGCCCCCACAAGTCGCGCCCAAAGCGATCCGTGCCCAGCAGATGCACGCGAACCTCGTCATTCTCAAGACCAAAAAGGTGCAAGTCTGTATTGATCAGCCCGAAGAGCTTGTATTCCCAACTGCGAACGAAGAAATGTATGAAGTATGGATGCTCGGTATCCAGCGACTGTTTCGCTTGATAAGTCACCGGGTCAATGACCAGCTCGGATTTGTATACAAAGGGGCGGAATAGAAAATTGCCGTCGACATCAAAAAAGCGGACCTCGGCCGGCGGGATGTAGGTATCGCTCAAGGTTGTATTGTAAAAATCATAAGGCGAAAAGAATTCTGGGAACATCGCCAGCACAATCAGCATGATGACCATCAAGGCGCCAGCAATCGCGGCTTTGCTGCGGCTGAAGCGCTGCCAGACCAGCTGTGAGTACGAGTCGCTGCTTTCTTCCTCGAGCAGCTCCTCGACATTTTCCTCAAGGGAGGGGCGGTAGAAAGTCTCTGTGTACCTCTGCACGCGTCACATCCCGTAGTTAACTGTAGCTGATGCGCGGGTCGAGAATGCCCAGCAGCAAATCGGCAATAAAATTGCCCAAGATCAGCAAGATGCCATAGAGCAGCATGATGCTGCCCGAGATATAGATGTCTTGTTTCAGCAGCGCCTCGTAGAACATAGGCGCGATGGTCGGCAAGCCAAAGACAACCGCCGCTTCCAGCTCGCCCTGCAGCATATAAGGCAGCGCCGTGCCCTGGTAAGCGATAATCGGGTGCAGCGCATTCGGCACCGCATGGCGATTCATGACGCGGCGTTCGTGCAAACCCTTGGAGCGGGCTGTCGTCACATACTGTTGATTCAGCACATCGAGCAGGTTGCCGCGCATCACGCGCATATTGCGGGCGACGCCGCCAAAGCCAGCGATGAAGACCACGGGCCAGACATGTTGCACGAGGTCGAGCGCCTTGGGTAGCGACCAGGGCGCGTGACGAAATTGCGGCGAAAACATCGAGCTGACATGCTCTTGGCCGAATTGAAAAACCAGCAAATACAGAAAGATCAGCGCCAGGGTAAAACGCGGTATCGAGGTGGCGAGAAACGAGAATGTCGCCGCCACATTGTCCGACAGACTGTACTGTCGATTGGCGACATAGATGCCCAGCGCGATACCCACCAGCGACGAAATCGCATGCGCGGCCAGGGCGATGCCGATGGTGCGCGGCAAACGTTGGGCGATCAACTCGCCGACATCGGCGCGGTATGAAAATGAAAAGCCAAATTCTCCGCGCAGGACGATGCCAGAGATCCAGTTGATATATTGTATGGGTAGCGGATCGCGCAAGCCATAGCGGTCACGCAGTTTGTCGGCTGCCGCTTCTGCCTCTTCTTCCGATTGCCCACCCAGCGCGATCAGTTCTCGCTTATAGACATCGGCAAAGTCACCCGGCGGCAATTGTATGATGAAAAATGCCACCAACGCAATAATCAGCAGGATGAAGACCGATGATACCAGTCGATTGACAATAAACCGTAACATGCGTGGCTGTCTCTCGCTGCCAGTCAGCGTGTGACCGAATGATGTCAGAATAATAGCGCAGTTTGCGGCTTGGGCAAAAGAGAGGCGAAACTACGCGCCTCTCTCTCCTGTTCAGGTAGCCAGGGATGAGCCGAAGCTCATCCCCGCAAATAGATTGCGCAGGCGCAACCTACATACCCATATCGTCGTAGACCGGCACGGTCTCGGGGAAGATCTGCTCCAGCTGCTCGTCTGGGTTGACCCAAACCGCTTCTGGGATCACATTGCCCCAGGTCCACTGATAGAAGAAGGGCGGCGATCCAACCGGGATGTTGTTGAAGCGCTTCGCCAATGCCAAGCCATAGCGACCGATGATGCCGCCGACATTGTAGACATTCTCGGTGAAGATCTGGTTGTAGCGCGACATCAGCTCGGCGCGAGCATTGAAGTCAGGCTCCAGGCAGAATTCTTCAACGATCTCGACCAGTTCAACTTCGAAGTCCAGCATATCTCGGGAATCGCCATCGGCGCGATGCCAGGCCGGCGTCGTCGTGGTGATGGGCGCCAGATCGCGGCAGCGGGTGAAGGAAGTCGTGAATTCCTGACCGATGCGGTTGACGCGCGCTTCCCAGCGGCCGCTGACAATCGCGTCATCACCAGCGGGACCCTGCAGCGGACGCAGGTTGACCTGGACACCTACATCCTGCATCAGCAGAACAAAGGCTTCGCCGATTTGGCCCGTCGCTTCGGCAGCGACGCTCGTGTTCAACACGATAACCAGATTCTCGCCAGCCAGGGGACCATCTGTCCAGTTGACGATGCCATCGCCATCCGTATCTTCAAAGCCCAGCTCGGCCAGCAGCGCGCTCGCTGAATCGGGCGAATAGGGATAGTAGACGACGCTGTCGATATCAAAGTAGGGCGAACCCGGCACGATGCCGCCACCGAAGCCACGCATGAAGGGACCGCGGATGACCGCTTGCCCAATGCCATCGCCATCAACCGCATGTTGCACGGCACGGCGGAACATCTGGTTGCGGAATAGCTCGCGCAAGACTCCGTCGCGCTCATCTTCTACGCCGAGGGTCGCCGACAGGTTGAACTGGATGTTGAAAGCCAAGGTCTCGGGACCCCATTCGATGCGGAAGTGCGCGTCATCTTCCTGCGCCCGCGTGATGGCTTCCACATAGGTGCTGGGGTTCTCCAGGTTCGTGTGATCAATCGAACCCGCCAAGGTGCCCAATGTACGCCCGATGCCGCTGGGACCCTTCTCGAAAGTGACTTCGTCGAGGTAGGGCAGCTGGTTGCCAGCCTCATCGACCTTCCAGTAATAGGGGTTGCGGCGCATCACCATGAACTCGTCAATCTGGTAATCGGTCGCCACCCAGGGACCCATGCTCGGCACCGGCAGGTCGTCCTGGACCTGGAAAGTCTTGAAGGTGTCGTAGTCGGAGTCTTCGTTGATGGCCGGGTGCATCGGCGCATAAACATGCTCGGCGCAGATGTTGAAGTCGAGAAAGTCCATGTTGAACAACTGCTGCACCGGGAAAGGCACGGGGAATGTCCACAGGATGGTGTCGTCATCCACCGCTTCCAGGGTGATCGGCTCGCCACCGATGGAGAAGGTGCTGCCGGTCGTCCAGGAATCGACATTGTCATCCTGGATGACATGTTCCCAGGTGAACATGATGTCGTGCACGCCGAAAGGATGGCCATCGGACCACTTGGCGCCGCGGATGATATTCATCGTCAGCTGCAAGCCGTCTTCGCTCCATTCCCAGTCTGTCGCCAGGTTGGGCAGCGGCTCCAGGTTGTCCTTGCGCAGGAACATGGGTCCCGATTTCACCAGCTGTTCGCCGTAAATGTAATTGATGCCGAACCAGCCTTGCGTCTGCCGCGCGCACAGGTTCCAGCCTTCGGTCGGCACGGCTGAGAAATCGCGCCACTGGCCGCCATAGACGCCTGGACCTGTCGACATGCCGGATTCCAAAATGACCTGCGGATTCTCGGGCAGGCGCTCTGCAACCGGCGGCAACTCGCCAGCTTCCACCAGCGCCGTCACCCAGGCTGGCTCGCTGTAGGAATCGAGCGCTGCGTACATCAGCATCTCGTCCAGGTTGAAGCGGACAATCGGGTTGTCGCCCAACTGCACGCCTTCGGGATAGGGAATCGGGTCAGCGACTTCGCTCATCTGCGCAAAGCTAGCCCCGAAAATGGTGAACATGACTGCTGACACCAGCAGCATCCGAACAATTGTATTGCGTTTCATCTAACTTCCTCCGGAAAATTGGGTTGACAAAAATTAGCCCGCCAGCGTCCGCCAGCGAGTTAATTCACCAAGGCTTCTTCGTCTGTGTGCAGCCAGCAGGCGACTGTGTGTTCGCCAGCGACGCGGCTGGGCATAGGCAGGCGCTCGCGGCATTTCGCCATCACATGTGGGCAGCGGTCGGCAAAGGCGCAGCCAGCGATTTCTGTGGTGGCGTTGGGCACGATGCCTTCGATAGGCACCAGAATCTCTTTGCGCCGCCCCAGCACCGGGATAGATTCCAGCAAGCCGACTGTGTAGGGGTGCTGCGGGTTGCGAAAGATGTCGATGGCTGTGCCATATTCGACAATGCGCCCGAAGTACATCACCGCCACGAAGTCGGCCATCTGGGAGACGACGCCCAGGTTGTGCGTGATGACGATGATGGACGAGCCGAAATCTTCTTGCAGCTTTTCCATCAGGTCGATAATCTGCGCTTGAATCGTTACATCCAGCGCGGTGGTCGGCTCATCGGCGATCAAGATGGACGGATTGCAGGACAAAGCCAGCGCAATCATGACCCGCTGGCGCATGCCGCCGCTGAGCTGGTGCGGGTATTGTTTGATGCGCTCTTCGGGGTCGGCGATGCGCACGCGATCGAGCATATCAATCGCCACCTTCATCGCTTCCTTGCGCCCCAGCCCTTGATGCAGCTCCACCACTTCGGAGATTTGCCGCCCGACGGTGTGTAGCGGGTTGAGCGAAGTCATCGGCTCTTGGAAGATCATGGAGATCTCGCCACCGCGGATGCTGCGCATTTCGATGCCCTTGGGGTCGAGCTCTGCGATATCGATGGTCTCGGCGCGGCGCTTCTGGCGGCGGAAGATGATCTCGCCAGCGACGATCTTGCCCGGCGGCGATTTGATGAGCTGCATGATGGAACTGGCGGTTACGCTTTTGCCGCAGCCGCTTTCACCGACGATGCCCAGGGTCTGTCCATTAGCCAGCGCAAAGCTGACGCCCTTGACCGCCTGCACGACACCCTTGTCAGTGAAGAAATGCGTCTTGAGGTTCTTGACCTCGAGGATGGGTTGGTCGCCGTTAGCGGTCAACAGACACCCCCAGTAGACCCAGTGAAATTCTGCCCCCATCCCCCAAAATGAGGGAAGGGGAGCGATACTGCGCGCATTTTGCAGGTAAAGCCCCTCCCTCTTCATGGGGCAGGGGTTTGGGGTGGGGGCAAAATATCATCAGCCCGCAGCCCGCATTTCTTCGACGCTGCGTGTCTGCAGCCGTGCCGCGCCCTGTGTCTGTTGCAACTGCACGCGTGTGCCAGCCGCTTCCTGCGCGTCCAGCCTAGCCTGCGCCGCGGCGATTTCGGCCTGGGCATAATTGGGCAGCCATTGCGCCTGCGCCACCAGCATCTCGTCGGTCATTTGCCAGACTTCTTCTGGATTGCAAACCGCGCCCACCAGCGGGTCGTGCAACATGGCAGCCTTGAGCAGGTTTACATCGCCATGCACAGCCGCTTCCATGGCCATCTGTTGCACGCGCACACTGGCGGAACAAGTGGCCGCGCAAGCCAGCGGCAAGTCGCCCACGACGGGCAGGTTGATGCCATTGGCGTCCACATAACCGGGAATCTCGACCACGCAGCCATCGGGCAGGTTGCTGATATGTCCGCGGTTGGGCACATTGAAATGCCCGCGATACAGCCGCCCCGTCTCCAGCCCTTCTATGATGTAGCTGCCGTGTTCGAGGCTGCGTTGCTCGGGGGTAATCTGGGGCGGGTCTGCTTCTAGCCAGTTGGGGAAGTCGGTTTCAAACCAGTTGCGCCCCTCGGTGCAAACGCGCAGATAACCGCCGGTTTCGCCATGGATCCAGCGGTTGAGGCTGATCCAGTCGCCGATTTCCTCGGCGCGCTTGCGATACCAGGGCAGGTATTCGCTCAGGTGGCCGTTGGACTCGGTGGAGTAATAGCCAAAGCGCCGCAGCACATCGATGCGAACTTTTTCTTCTTCACGATAAACAGGATGCGCTTCAAACAAATCCAGCAGCCGCGGCCGCATATCCAGCCCGCGCCAGCGCACGTTGATGTACCAGGTTTGGTGGTTGATGCCAGCGCAGATGATATCGACATCATCGCGGGTGATCGTCTCATCCGCGTCGATATGACCATGCTCGCGCGCCCATAGCTCGATGCAGTCGGCGATCTGCTGGTGGCCGTGCTGCACGCCATGGCACAAGCCGATCGTCCGCACGCCGCCGTATTGATTGCAAGCCCAGGTGTTCATGGCCATGGGGTTGGAATAATTCAGGAAGAGCGCGCCGGGCTTGGCGACTTCGCGGATGTCGCGGCAGATATCCAGCAAGGCGGGGATGGTGCGTTGCCCATACATGATGCCGCCGGCGCAAATGGTATCGCCAACGCACTGGTCGACGCCGTAGCGCAGTGGAATATCGATATCCAACTGAAATGCCGCCAGGCCACCTTGACGAATCATGCTGATGACATAATCGGCATCGGCAATGGCTTCGCGCTGGTCGAGCGTGGAACTCACCGTGGCTGGCAGCTTATTGGCGGAGATGTCTCGCTGGCACAGCTGCGCCACCATGCCCAGATTGCGCTCGGAAATGTCCATCAATGCGAAATGCGTATCGGCGAATTCTGGCACAGCGAGCAGGTCGGTCATCAGCCGGCGGGTGAAGCCGACAGAGCCAGCGCCAATCATAGCGATTTTCAATGTCATAAGTCTTTTTTCAAGACCGCCAGGCGAGGCCCGCGGCTATGCTTCCTTACATAGATCGCGCACAGTAGAACAGACCAAGGCCACGCTGTCAAGGCGCGGTATGCGGCGATGCCAGGCCATTCACATCAAAACGAAACCCAGGCTACCAGCGACCAAATAAATCAAATACTGGCCACCGAGGCACTGAGACACAGAGAAAAGTGTTCAAATTAACTTTGAGTGGCAGACAGCTCGCCCTCATTACAATCAGGATTCCGAATTGCTCTGCCTAACCAAACCAAACTCTGTGCCTCTATGCCTCGGTGGCAAATAAACAATTCAATGCGATTGCATTGTGGTTGGCGCGCGCTAACGCAACCCCCATCATCCTCCGCTAAGCCTAGTGGGATGAGCGCAGGCGTTAAGCCAAGCCCGCCAGCTCCCACAGCTGATTCATCGACTCGGCTGTAATTTGCGCGGCTTGCAGGGCATCATCCAGCGCATTGAGGCGAGCGCTGAATGGCTCTGGCGTGACGGGGCCATCGTATCCCAATTCCGCCAGCTTCTGCATAAAGTCGCGCAGAGGCAGCA
Organism: Anaerolineae bacterium; assembly: GCA_022824565.1. Classification (GTDB taxonomy): domain Bacteria; phylum Chloroflexota; class Anaerolineae; order Aggregatilineales; family Phototrophicaceae; genus UBA6055. The sequence continues at coordinate 9,212 of JAJDZQ010000115.1, forward strand.
CGCCCGTTTCCAGCGGCAAGCGGCGGTCGTTGTCGATGTATTCGTGCATGCGCAGGTCCAGCGGCGCATCGTTGACATGCACATTGACGATATCGGCATTGCTGATCTTGTCCAGGTCGCTCACCGCCCCGCCCGATGTATACAAGTGCCAGGCATCCAACAGCAAACCAACATTGCCCGTGCCCAGCGCCGCCGCCAATTCCAACATCCCCGCCATGTCATAGATGAAGGCATGTTTATGCGCAGGGCGCAGGGTCTGCGGACCGATGAACTCAATGCCAAAGCGGATGCCATGCTCAGCCAGAACCGCGGCAATGGGCTGGAAGCGCGCGACATGCCAGTCGAAGTTCTCGTCAAATGCGCGCTGGTCGGACGAAGGCGGGCACCAGGTGGATGTGCGGTCCGCGCCGAGCTCTGCGGCCAGGGCAGCGTAACCCGGCAATTGCGCCAGGTCGGCTTCCCAGTCGTCGCTTTGCCAGCGGACAGGCAAGCCCCAAGCGCCGTAGCGTAGGCCAGCTTCGTCAAAAAGCGCCACAACGCCCTGCACGCCGATCTCTTCCGCAAGCTGCGCCGCCTGCCCGATGCTGAAGTCCAGCCCGCCGAAGCCGGTACGCGCTGCCAATGCGATGCTATCCGCCAGCGACAAGCCGCGTATGCCGATCGCGCCCGGGCTCAGTGTCTTGTACATAAAAAACGCCTTTCCGCCTGTGTCGTATCTTGGATAGCGGGATAGTAACACATAAGCCTTTGCATAGAAGCGCTACCGAGAAAGTCGTGCGCAGCGCCACCCCCCTCAATCCCCCCGACAGGTCAAGGGGAGGCACATACCTGGACTCCTTCCCTGACTCGTCGGGGAGGGGTTGGGGGAGGGGTCGGCGGATGTGGGGGAGGCAGAACCCAGTCAATTTGCGCTAGAATTGCCCCATGCCTGCCACAGACACAGCCGCGCTCAAACAGCAAGCTGGCGCATTTGCCGCCGAGCTCGTGCAATCGGGCATGAGCATTGGGCTGGGCACCGGCAGCACAGCCATTCACGCCACACGCCACATCGCCCAGCGCTTGACGAGTGGCGAGCTACAACATATCCGCGCTATCCCCACTTCGCGCGCGACAGAAGCCGCCGCAATCGAACTGCGCATCCCGCTGGTGAGCTTTGCCGACTGCCAGCGCATCGACATGACCATTGACGGCGCGGATGAGATTGACCCAGCGCTGAATTTGATTAAAGGCGGGGGCGGCGCCTTGCTGCGCGAGAAGATCGTGGCGCAATCCACCGACCGCTTCGTCATCGTGGTCGATGAATCCAAGCTGTCGCCGCGGCTGGGCAGCCTCTTCGCTGTGCCCGTCGAGGTGGTCGAATTTGGCTGGCAGGCGCAGGCTCGCTTCTTGCAATCGCTGGGTGCGAATGTCAGCATGCGCCGAACTGGCGGCGAGATGGTTCGCACCGACCAAGACAATCTGATTTTGGATTGCAACTTTGGACCAATCGGGGATGCGCAAAAGCTGGCGTCGGAACTGAATGCCCGCGCTGGCATTGTCGAGCACGGATTGTTCATTTCTCTGGCTCAGCAGGTTGTCGTGGCCAGCCAGACCGGCATCCGCATGCTGCGCGCAAAGCAGTAGGGCTTGCGGGCGAGTCTCCCCCCATACAAAACTATTCGGGGGGAGCGAGGGCTTGGCCCAATCCCTGCATTGCAGCCTGGCATAGCGTGATTCCTGCGCTATAGTCCGAGAGGATTTGGTATTTTTCTGTAAGGTGGCGTGGCGTGGCGATTCGATTTCGTTCCAGCACAGACGAGGCAACCAGGTCGGCGTTGGTCCAGCTGCAAGAAACCGTCTCGGCGCAGAATGCCCTGATCCAGGCACAGAGCGAGCAGATCGCCATTTTGCGATCCGCCAGCGAGGCGCAGGGCGAGCATATCAAAGCGATCAATGACCAATTGCAGCGGCAAGAAGCGCAGATCCAGGCGCAGCTCCAGCGAACCGCCGACACGCAGCAGCAGCTATATGGCTACATCCAACGGGTTGTCGGCGCAGTCGTCCAGCATCAAAATGACTTGCTGTCACAATTGGGCGAGTCGCTGCAGGGATTGTCTGAGCAGCAGGCCGATACAGAGCCTATCCAGATCATTCAGGAAGAATTCCAGCGCCCCTCTGCTGTTGAGCCGGCGCCTCCTGCCAGAGCCGCTGATCTGGACGCTGTGTATGCGCCAGTCGTGGTTGCAGCCGATGACGCGCCTGGCACGCCCATACCGCCGCGCGACCCGCTGGAAAAGCAGCTCAAGGTCATGCGCGCCTTCATCGATGCCGGCGACCGCTTTGTCGATTACATTGGCGAAAACTTGCCCAAAGCTCAGGTTAATCGCCTGGAAGAGCAAGCCAAGCTCGAGCGTCACAAATTCCATCCCTACAAGCTGCGCCCGACGCCGGCCGGACGCAAATGGTTCGCAGCAGCGACCAGGCCGGCCGACGCGCCGCAGCCAGACGCCGCCGATACCCAGCCCTTGCCCGCCCTGGCCGAAGAAGAGGAGGCTGCGCAGCCCGCTAGCCCGGTCGGGCAAGACGCATTTGATCCCCTGGCCGACGAGGACGCTATCCCGCCGCTGGATTCCTTGGTCGGGGAACAAGGCAGCGACTCGGCCAAGCTGATAACATTGCTGATGGGGCGCGGCTGGACAGCCACAGAATCTGAATTGCAAAATGCCTTCCCGCGCAGCCAGTTCGTCAATGTCATCATCGACGAAATTAACGAGCGGGCGCAGGACGAAATCGGCGACAATCTCATCACCGACGAGCAAGGAAACTGGACGATTGAAGCGGACTATCGTCAGGCGCTTTTGGACTGCCTGCAAGACGAGGTCGCAGAAGCGCCGCCGCAGAGGAAACAGGAAGCTGGCGGCGCGGCGGCTGTAGAAACCGGAACAGCATGATGGACAGAATCCCCAAACGCCGCAAGGTTTCGCAAGCCATCTTGCAGTCGCTCGGCAGTGGGCTCGTGCCGCGCAAAGGGGTCGAGCATATCGCTATCGGCCGCCAGGCAGAAATGACCGAGCTGCGGAATGACCTGGATATCATTTTCGACGGTGGCGCGGCTTTTCGCCTGATTGTGGGGCGATATGGCGCTGGCAAAAGTTTTATGCTGCAACTGCTGCGCCATCATGCGCTCAATCAGCGATTCGTGGTGGCCGATGCCGACCTCAGCCCGCAGCGCCGTTTGACCGGCTCCAAAGGCGAAGGGCTGGCGCTGTATCGCGAGCTGCTGGGCAATCTATCCACGAAAACGCGGCCGGATGGCAATGCTTTTGGCGCGCTGATCGAAAAGTGGCTGAGCAACCTGCAATCACGGCTGGCGCGGGATGGCATCGCCGCGGACTCGGACGAATTTGAGCGCAAGCTAAACGGGCTGGTGCATCAGGTGCTTGGCGAACTCGAATCGATGATCCACGGCTATGACTTCGCCAATGTGCTAAATGCCTATACGCGCGGGCACCGCCAAGGCGATGACGAACTCAAGGCGGCGGCGCTGCGTTGGCTGCGTGGCGAATACCACAGCAAGTCGGAAGCGCGGCAAGGGCTGCGTGGCGATGTGCGCGTGATGATCAATGATGCCACCTGGTACGACAATATCAAGCTGATCGCCTATTTCGCCCGACAGGTCGGCTATCGCGGCTTGGTCATCTTCTTCGACGAAGCTGTCAACCTGTCCAAGATTAGCAACCGGACAGCCCGGGACAATAACTACCTGCGCTTGCTGGCTATGGTCAACGATACGCTGCAGGGCAATGCCGAGCATCTGGGCATCTACATCGGCGCGACGCCAGAAACCGTAACCGACCAACGGCGCGGCTTCTATAGCAACGAAGCGCTGGAAACACGCCTGCGAGAAAGCCGCTTTAGCTCGAAAGGCCTGCGCGATCTATCGGGACCGTTGCTGCGTCTGCAGATGTTGCGGGAAGATGAACTGCGCCGGCTGCTGCAGACAGTGCGCGATATCCACGCCTGGCATCATCGCTACGAAAGCCGCGTGGAAGACCGCGCCATCAACCTGTTCCTGGATGAAGTGCGGGGGCGGGTGGGCGCAGACAACTTGCTGACCCCGCGCGAAGTGCTGCGCGACTTCCTCAGCTTGCTCAACTTGCTGCGTCAATATCGCCGCCAGAGCTTTGAATCGCTGCTGGGCAGAGTCGAATATGCGACTGGCGCGCCAACCAAAAAAGCAGCGGTCGATCCATTATTCGCCGACTTTGCCATCTGATGAGCAGCAGCGCTTTTTATCAGCTTGCGCCTTTCGTTCAAGAGTTCATATATCGCCAGCGCTGGGACGAGCTGCGCCCCATCCAGAGCGAGGCGATCGCCGCCATCATGGGCGCGCCACAACATGTGTTGATCTGCAGCGCCACCGCCAGCGGCAAGACCGAAGCCGCGCTGTTGCCCATCATCACCCAGCTGCATGAAGACCCGCCCCTGTCCATCGGCGCGCTGTATATTGGTCCCTTGAAAGCGCTGATCAACGACCAATTCTTGCGACTGACCGACTTGCTGGAAGACAGCGGCATCCCCGTGCAAAGCTGGCATGGCGATGTGCCGCAAGCAAAGAAGGCGCGCTTTTTGCGGGAGGCGCGCGGCATCTTGCAAATCACGCCCGAATCGCTGGAAGCCATGCTGATGCGCCGCCACCACGAACTGACGCGGCTCTTCGGCGATCTGCGTTTTGTGGTCATAGACGAGGTGCATGCCTTCCTCGCTTCCGACCGGGGCAGCCAGGTGATCTGCCAGTTGGAGCGGCTCGCGCGGGGCGGCCGGCGGCATTTTCGGCGCATTGGCTTGTCGGCAACCGTGGGCGAACCCAAGCTGGCGATGCGCTGGCTGGGGGGCAATACGCCGCTGCCTGTGCGCCAGATCGAAGGGTCAGAACGCGCGCCGGTTGGGCTGGCGCTTGAGTATTTCCGATTGCCCGATCTGCGCGACGAACAGGCAGATGCGCCGCAGACGCCATGTCCCGCAGCCGACAAACTGGACGAGCTTGCCCAACTGAAGGTCGATCCGGCTGTCTATTATGCGCATATGCACAACTTGACCCAGCGCGCCGCCAAGACCTTGATCTTCGCCAACAGCCGCAATTGCGTCGAAGAGATCGGCCTGGAGCTGCGCAAGATTTCCCAGCGCGAAAAGCTGCCCGACATGTACCATGTGCACCATGGCAATGTATCTGCGCCACTGCGAGAAAGCGCCGAAGCAGCCATGCGCGCGCCCGCTGCGCCCGCTTGCGTCGCCGCCACCGTCACGCTGGAACTGGGCATCGACCTTGGGCAACTCGACCAGGTTCTCCAGGTCAACGCCACACACACGGTCAGCAGCTTTGTGCAGCGCCTGGGGCGTTCGGGCAGGCGCGGCGGCAGCGCCAGCAAGCTGTTTTTCTATTGCAGCGAAGACGACCGCCCGGCCGCCCATATCGGCGAAGAAATGCCCTGGAATCTCTTGCAGACCATCGCCATCATCCAGCTTTATGCGGAAGAAAAGTGGATCGAGCCGCCGCAAATCCCGCGCTTGCCGACCAGCCTGCTCTATCATCAAACGATGAGCACCGTCTATGCGCATACCGAGCTGACTCCGCCGCAGTTGGCTGAACGTGTGCTGGGTTTATCGCCATTTGCCCAGGTTAGCCAAGATCATTTTCGCGCGCTGCTGCGGCACCTGCTGGACATCGACCATTTGCAGCAAGTGCCAGGCGGCGGGCTGATCATCGGCTACAGCGCCGAGAAGATCGTCAATCATTACAGCTTTTTCGCGGTGTTTGCCGATGAGACCTTGTTCCGCGTGCGCGAAAAAAGCCGCGAGATCGGCACGATACAATCCGCGCCAGCAGAAGATGACAAGTTGGTGCTGGCGGGCTTTGTATGGCGCGTGCTCTGCGTCGATATAGAGCGGCGCATCATCGAAGTTGAGCGCGTGCAGGGCACGAAGAAGCCAGACTGGCGCGGGCACGGACCCGCCATTCACACACGCATCTTGCAACGCATGCGCCATTTGCTGCAAACCGAAAGCGAGCCCAGTTATCTCTATGAACGCGCCAAGCGGCGCCTCGGGCTGGCGCGTGGAGCAGCCAAACGAGCCGGCTTGCTGGAAAATGCGCTGTTGCCGCTGGCGAACGATCGCTGGCTGCTGCTGCCCTGGTGCGGCTCGCGCCAATTCGACACCTTGATGAAGCTGCTGCGACACGCGGGCATGGCAGGAATTGAGCCCTACACGCCCTATTACGCAGTTGTTGGCGGCAACAAGAAGCGCGCCGAATTGATGAATGCGCTGGCTGGCATTTGCCATAAGCCGCCCAGCGCCGCCCAACTGGCGGGTCAACAGCCAGCTATGGCGCTGCACCGCGAAAAATATGATCGCTTTGTGCCGCCAGAATTGCTGCGCGAAAGTTACGCGTCCGACCACCTGGATGTGCCTGGCGCGCTGGCTTGCTTGCGGGGGATGCTGGGCGATTGATTTTGCTCGGCGACATTGTGCTACAATCAACGCCCAAGCAGCAAGGAGCCGCCCGATGCCTCAATCCCCCGACTGGCGCGAGCAGGGCGTGCGCATCGTGCGCAGCGACGAGCTCGACACCAACACGCCCCAAACGCCCGGCATGACGCGCGCAGCCGCCATCAACCACGCCAAAGCTGGCGCAAACAAATTGTGGGCGGGCACCGTGAACATCCAGCCGGATGCCAAGACCGGCGCGCACCATCATGGCGAGCTGGAAAGCGTCATCTATGTGGTCAGTGGGCGCGCTCGCATGCGCTGGGGCGAGCGGCTGGAATATGTCGCCGAAGCCGAAGCGGGCGATTTTATCTATGTGCCGCCTTTCGTGCCCCACCAAGAGATCAACGCCAAGCCCGACGAAGCGCTGGTTTGCATCCTCGTGCGCAGCGACCAGGAAGCTATCGTCGTCAACCTGGATATCGAGCCCGCCGAAATATCAGAGACAACCTGGGTGGGACCGAATCACCCGCAGGCTTGACCTCCCTCAATCCCCCCGACAGATCTGGTGGAATCGGGTTTTGGCTACCCTCCCTGACTCGTCGGGGAGGGGCTGGGGAAGGGGTTAAATGGGCGAGGCGAAACCCCCACCCCAAACCCCTCCCCCAAACTGAGGGAGGGGCTTTTCACACCCCACCGGGCCTCCCGACAGATCTGGTGGAATCAGGTTTTGGCTACCCTCCCTGACTCGTCGGGGAGGCGCTGGGGGAGGGGTTTCTCACGGCCGCAGCAGCACCTTGGCGACATCGCCCGGCGCTTCTATGAGCCGCTCGAACCACTGA
>JAJDZQ010000018.1 GCA_022824565.1 Anaerolineae bacterium
CGAAGCTGCCCAATGGGCGCAGGGACGGATGAAGCGCAAGGTGCTGGCTGCGCAAGAGGCTTTGGAGGCCGGCGTGCCCATGGTCATCATCGGCGATGGACGCGCTGCCAATCCCATCAAACGTGCCTTGGCCGGCGCAGGAACGAGGTTCACAAGATGAACGATGTGGCAACGATCTTTGAGCTGGAAAACCGCCATGGCTCGGGCGCTTATGGCAAACGACCGACAGCGCTGGTCAAGGGGCAAGGCGTTTTCCTTTGGGACGCAAATGGCAACCGCTATCTGGATGCGACCAGCGGACAAGGCGTGGCCGCGCTGGGACATTGTCATCCGGCTGTGGTCGCCGCCATCCAAGCGCAAGCCAGCCAGCTCATCACCGCGCAGGAGTCTTTTTACAATGACCGCCGAGCCGAGCTGTATAGCCTGCTGGCCAGCCTGACGCCGGGCGACCTCGACCAATTCTTTCTGTGCAACAGCGGCGCAGAAGCGATCGAAGGCGCGCTGAAAGTGGCTATGCTGCTGACGGGCCGCGCTGGCATCGTGGCGGCGAAACGCTCCTTTCATGGCCGAACGACCGGCGCGCTTTCGATGACCTGGACGCCCAAATACCGCAAGCCTTTTATGGGCTGGCTGCCGACGGTTGCGCATGTCGCTTACAACAACATTGCCGAAGCGCGCGCCGCCATCACAAGCGAGACAGCCGCTGTCGTGGTCGAGCCAGTGCAAGGCGAAGGCGGCGTGCATCCAGCCAGCCCGGAATATATGCAGGCATTGCGGCAACGTTGTGACGAAGTCGGGGCGATGCTGGTCGTGGACGAGATCCAGACCGGCTTTGGGCGCACAGGAAGCCTGTTCGGATTTGAACAAGCGCGCATCTTGCCCGACATCATAGCGCTGGGCAAGGCGATCGCGGGCGGGCTGCCCATGGGCGCCGTCTGCTGGCGGTCCGCGCACGGACAGATTCCCCGCGCCAGCCATGGCAGCACATTCGGCGGCAATCCGCTGGTTTGCGCGGCGGCTATCGCTGCTGTGAGCGCCATTCGCGATCTGCGACTGCCAGAAAATGCCTGCGCAGTGGGCGCATGGATGATGGACGAATTGCGAGCGGCCCACTTGCGCGGCGCGAGAGAAGTGCGCGGAAGGGGTTTGATGATCGGCATAGAATTGCGCGGGCGGGTTACACCGGTCCTCAAAGCCTTGCAAGAGCGCGGCGTCCTGGCGCTGCCGGCGGGATTAACCACCTTGCGGCTGCTGCCACCGCTGATTATCACGCGGGACGAGTTGGCGGTTGCTCGCGATGCCATCGCCGAAGCGCTGGGCTAACATGATGCCGGAATACAATTGCCAGGCCGAGCAACTGCTGGGCGAACTGGTCGCCATCCCCAGCCCGTCTCGCCAAGAAGCCCGAGCCGCGGCGCACCTGGTTGCCTGGATGCGCGCGCAAGGCTATGATGACGCCTTCATCGATGAAGCTGGCAATGCTGTCGGCATACGCGGGCGGGGCACAAGGCAGATCGCGCTGTTGGGGCATATCGACACATTTGCGGGTTTCCCGCCCGTGCGCCAGGTTGAGCGGAGGCTGTATGGACGGGGCGCTGTCGATGCCAAAGGACCGCTGTGCGCCTTTGCGGTCGCGGTTCAGCGCGCCAAGTTGCCAGCAGATTGGCAAGTTGTCGTCATCGGCGCTGTCGAAGAAGAGGCGGCCACCAGTCGCGGCGCTCGTTTTGCGGCGACGCAGTACCAGCCCGATTTCTGCGTGATAGGCGAGCCATCGGCTTGGGAGCGCATCACCATGGGCTACAAGGGCCGCCTGTTGCTGGATTGGCGTTGGCGGGGCGGCTTAGCGCACAGCGCGGGCCAGGACCCCAGCCCGGCCGAACGCGCTATTGCCTATTGGCAGCAGGTCGAAGCGGCCTGCGCCGATTGTAACGCGGGCATCGACTCGATCTTCGCGCGGCTCGACCCGTCTCTTCGCGATATCAATACCTGGCAAGAGGGCGTCGATGGCATCGCCGAAATGACTATCGGTTTTCGTTTGCCACCTGGCATCGATCCACAAGAGCTGGTCGAGCGCTTCCCGCCTGCCGATGGCGCAAAAATTTGCGCGCGCGCTGGCGAGCTGGCTTGCGTGAGCGAGCGCAACAGCCCGCTCAGCCGACAATTTCGCCGGGCGATCCGCGCCTGTGGGGGCCTGCCGCGCTTCGTATACAAGACGGGCACATCGGACATGAATGTGGTCGCGCCTTTGTGGAATTGCCCGATCCTGGCGTATGGACCTGGCGACTCGACACTCGATCATACGCCACACGAATACATCGACCTGGATGAATACCAGCGCGCCATCGCGGTGTTGACTACCGTCCTGCAAGCGCTATAGGCGAAATGAAAAGCCATGTTCAATCGAACCGTACCCCTGCAAGGCTTCAACTTCATCGACTCGACCTTGCGCGAAGGCGAGCAATTCCGCGGCACGCACTTCAGCATCGATGACAAGCGCGAAATTGCCAGCTTGCTCGATGCCTTCGGCGTCGAATATATGGAGTTGTCCACGCCGGTCGCCAGCCCCCAGAGCGCCGCTGCCATCCGGGCGCTGGCGGATATGCCGCGCAAGTTCAAGCTGCTGACGCATATCCGCGCCGATATGGACGATGCGCGTCTGGCGGTCGATTGCGGCGTCGATGGCGCAGATGTCTATATCGGCACATCCACCTATATGCGCGAATACAGCCACGGCAAGAGCCTGGAGCAGGTCATCGATATTGGGCAGGAGATCGTCGCCTGGCTGCAAGCGCAAGGCATCGAAACGCGCTTCAGCACCGAAGACACATTTCGCAGCAACTTCGCCGATGTGATGACGGTCTATCGCGCCATGGACTTGGCTGGTGTCGATCGCGTTGGGGTGGCAGACACAGTCGGGATCGCCGACCCGCTGCGCACCTACAACCTGATCAGCAACCTGCGCGAAGTAGTCGATTGCGACATCGAATTCCACGGGCACAACGACAGCGGTTGCGCGGTCGCCAATGCCTTTTGCGCGCTGCAAGCCGGCGCGACCCATATCGACACGACCGTGCTGGGCATCGGCGAGCGCAATGGCATCACCCCCATGGGCGCATTGATCGGGCGCTTGTACAGCTATGAGCCGGCGCTGGTGGACAAATACGATCTGCCGCTGCTGGCGCAAATCGAGCGCGTCGTGGCTGGCAAACTGGGGCTCGAAGTGCCGTTCAACACGCCGATTACGGGCGCGGTCGCCTTTCATCACAAAGCCGGCGTGCACACCAAAGCTGTCTTGCGCAACCCGACCACCTACGAAGCCATCAATCCCGAAGATTTTGGCGTGACGCGCTACATCGATGTGGCGCACCGGCTGGTGGGTCGCAACGCCATCCGCGACCGCGCCGACAGCCTGGGCATCGACTTGGCGGACGAAGCCATACGCCAGGTTACCATGCAGGTCAAATCGCTGGCGGACGAAAGGCAGATCTCGCTGGATGATGTCGACCGCATGCTGGGCGAGGCGCTGCCGATCGTCGATTAGTCTGCGATGGCTGGTTTGGCATGCGCAGTGCGGATTGCGCCGGGCGGCTCGCGCATGGGCACGATAAATACCAGCATCGACAGAAGGCCGGCCAAAGCAAAGATCGCGAATGTCAGCTCAAAATTGACCGCATCGACCAGCCAGCCGCCGATGATGGGCGCGAAGATGGTCACGGGCGCGATTAACGTGTTCGCCATGCCGATGAAGAAGGGGCGCTCTGCCACCGAGCTGAATTGCACAGTGATCGTCATCATGGTCGACCACTGTGTGGAATTGACAGCGCCTGTCAGCGCAAACACCACCGTCAGCCAACCGACATCTGGCGCAGACAACGCGATAAGAATCGCCGCCACCGTCAGCAGATTCCCGCCAATCAAGACGCGCCGATGCCCCCAACGGTCGCCGATCCAGCCGATCACCGTGCTGGTCAATGTGTTGGAAACCAACAGCACGCTGGTCAACGCGCCAGCCAGCTCGGGCGACAGTTCAAAGCGGCGAATGCCATAGATCGTATAGAAAGAAACGGCTGTCAGGCTGAGCGATGTCAGGGCGCGGGCGATCAAAAACCAGCGAAAATTGTCGTTTTCGCGCAAGATCTCACGCAGGCGACCGCCAAATTCCCGCCAATTCACCCGTTCCACCACATCTTTGCTTTCGCTGGCTGGCTCATAAGTCAACGCCAAGAAGGCGAAAGAAATCAACAAACTGATGCCGGCGATGAAGAAGAGCAGCGAAAAACTCTCCGGGAAGGCGATGCGCTCCAGAATGAAGCCCGCGAGCAGTGCGCCGCCCGCGCCAAACAAATTGACGCAAGCCGATTGAATGCCGAAGAATGTGCCCAGGCGATGCGGCGGCATGATCTTGCTTATCAAGCTCTGCCACGCTGTGCCCGTGAAGCCGCCACCCAGCGACTGAATGCCCAGCAGCAGCAATGTCAGCGCCAACGCGGCGTCTGTGCCGATAGTTGGGATGGCAAAAGCCACCAACGCCAATCCAAAATAGGGCAGGCGCTCGATCAAGGTCATGACCAAGGTCATGGGTTTGTAACGGCGCAGCCCCGCGACATAGTGAGAAACAAATAGCTGCGGCACCTGCCAGCCCATATAGAAGAGCGTGGCCACGAAGCCAATCAGCGCGGTCGATTCGGTGAGGTAGGACAAGAAGAGCGGCACTATGGTAACATAAGATGCCAAGCCCATCAGGCCAAAGCCAAACAGGCTGCCATCGGCGAGATTCACAACGGTGTTGTGGCGCAGTTTTTCGCGCAGGTCTGGTGCCAGCATGAGGGAATTTGAAGCCCGTTTGGATGCCAATAGCGCGGTATGGTATCAGAGATTGGCAGCGGCGAATATGCGAAACTTAGGTCGCCCTGCCAGCAGAATGGTACGCAGCTTATGCCAACGTTGACCGAGCAAATCCTGGCGCGCGCCTCGGGCAGAAAACGCGTTGTGCCTGGAGAGATCGTGGTCATCGAGCCAGATGTGACGCTCAGCCACGATAACAGCGCCGCTATCGCCGAGATCTTCGCGCAGTTGCCCCACAAGCGCGTCAAGTTTCCCGAGCGGTTAGCGATTACGCTTGATCATGCTGTGCCGCCGCCCACGCCCAAACACGCGCAAAACCACGCCGCAATCCGCGAATTTGTGCGCGCGCAAGGCATACAGCGATTCTACGAGGTTGGGCGCGGCATCTGCCACCAGGTGTTGTGCGAAGAAGGCGTCGTGGGACCAGGCATGACCCTGCTGGGCGCGGATAGCCACAGCCCGCATTATGGCTGGCTGGGCGCATTCAGCGCGGGCATCGGACGCAGTGAAGTGGCGGCGCTTTGGGCAACCGGGCAATTGTGGCTGCGCGTGCCAGAGACCCTGCGCATCAACCTGCGAGGATCGCTGCGGCGGGGGGTGACCAGCAAAGACCTGACCTTGGCTATGATCGGCGAGCTGGGCGCGGATGGCGCGGCGTATATGGCGGTCGAATTTGCGGGTGAGGGGCTCGCCAACATGACGGCGGATGCGCGGGCGGCGCTGACCAACATGATGGCAGAGATGGGCGCGAAGAGCGCTTGCATGCCACCCGACGACATAACCTGGCGCTGGCTGCGAGACACATTGGCGCGCACACGACCACAAGACTGCGCGCAGCGGCTGGACTATTTTGAAGCCAATGCGCTCTATCCGCTGGCTGACGCCCAGGTTGCCCGCGAGCAGACGATCGACCTGAGCGCAGTCGAGCCGATGGTTGCGTGTCCACATGCCGTCGACAACAGCCTGCCTTTGTCGCAAGTAGCGGGGCGGCGCGTCGATGTCGGGTTCATCGGCACTTGCACCAACGGGCGGCTGGAAGACCTGGCGGCGGCGGCAGAACTTGTGAGCGGCAGGCGGCTGCGCGCGCGCTTGCTGGTGATCCCGGCCTCATCGCTGGTGCTGCGGGATGCGACCGAGGCCGGTTATATCACAGCGCTGCTCGAAGCTGGCGCGGTCATTGGCACGCCGGGCTGCGGACCCTGTATGGGCAATCACATGGGCGTGCTGGCACCGGGCGAAGTTTGCATCAGCAGCGCCAACCGCAATTTTCGGGGCCGGATGGGCGAACCCACTGCGGAGATTTATCTGGCGAACCCGGCTGTGGTGGCGGCCAGCTGCGTTGTGGGCAAACTCAGCCATCCCGCCGACCTGTGAGCGAGGCTCGCGATGACCAATACCAGCCACCGCATCTGGAAATATGGCGACAACATCAATACCGATGTCATCTTCCCGGGCAAGTACACCTACACCATCAGTCACGATCCTGTCCAGTTGGCGCGCCACGCCCTCGAAGACCTCGACCCCACATTCGCCGCCCGGGCGCAGATGGGTGATGTCATCGTGGCCGGGCGCAACTTCGGCAATGGCAGCAGCCGCGAACAAGCTGTCACTTGCCTGAAGCATGCGGGCCTGCGCGCGGTGATCGCCCACAGCTTCGCCCGCATCTATTATCGCAACGCCATCAACAATGGTCTGCTGGCGATCGAATGTCCGCCGCTTGTAGATTGTGTAGAGACTGGCGATACGTTGGCGATTGATATGGCGGCGCATGAGATTCGCGCTGGCGAGCGAACATTCGCCTTCGCGCCCTTGCCTGCAGAAGTGCGGGCAATCCTGGATGCGGGCGGGATCATTCCCTACTTGCTGGAGCAGTTTTAGCCGGGCAATCGCATCAAAAGCTTATACCAGCGAGTGCGCCGAGAAAAAGAAGCGTGCGCCGAGCGTTAGAATTATGGCCATGCGTATACAGGTTGCGCTTTGTGTAATTGCGGCGCGGTTTTTTCACCGCTGGACTATATTGGATTTTAAGCTGTCTCTTTTTCGCTGTGTAAGTCGCGTCGACACATCGCAAAACCTCCGCTTTCCTCGGTGTACTCAAATGTACTCGGTGAACTCGGTGGCAAAGCGTTAGAGACAACTTCCTTGCATACGGTTACATTTTGATGCGATTGCCCTGGCAGTTTTGCCGGCACGGTACTAAATTGCGACAAATGTGCTACCATCTGTCGGCGTATTTGCCTGCGCAGCGGCCGCGTTGGCTGAACATTGTTAGAGGTTGGCTTATGCTCGCGATCGTCAATACCTGTGAAGTCATCGGCTTGGACGGGCATCTGGTCGAGGTGCAGACAGACTTCAATCCGCGCGCCCACTTGCCCAGCTTCAAACTGGTGGGGCTGCCTGGCGCATCGGTCCGAGAAAGCTCCGAGCGCGCCCGTTCGGCCATTCGCAACAGCGGTATGCGCTTCCCCAACAAAGCCTATGTCGTCAATCTGTCGCCGGCGGATATTCCCAAGCATGGACCTTCCTATGATTTGGCGATCGCGATCGGCGTGCTGGCAGCCACCGACCAGATCCCTCTGCACGCGCTGGACGATTCGTTGTTCATTGGCGAGCTGTCGCTGGACGGGGGCATCCGCCATGTCAAAGGCGTACTGCCCATGGTCTACACCGCCAGGCAGCGCGAATTGTCGACCGTGTTTGTGCCGCAAGAAGATGCAGCCGAAGCCGCCTTGGTGCAGGGCATCGACATCATCCCGGTGCGCTCAATCGGGCAGTTGGTCGAGCATTTGTACCAACTGAACCCCATCGCGCCCTATGAATCCAGGCTGGCGGAGCAGCAGCGGGCAAGCGCCATGCCGGCTGGCGTCGTCGACTTTTCCGATGTTCGCGGGCAAGAACATGTCAAACGAGCGTTGGAAGTGGCCGCGGCTGGCAATCACAACATCCTGATGTCGGGACCACCAGGGGCTGGCAAGAGCTTGCTGGCCGGGGCTTTGGCCGGGATCTTGCCGGCGCTTTCGCTCGAAGAAGCGCTGGATGTAACGCGCATCTATTCGATCGTCGATCTGCTTTCGCAAGATGCGCCGCTCGTCCGCCAGCGACCTTTTCGCGCGCCCCACTTTACCATCTCGCAAAACGGACTGGTCGGCGGCGGCTCTGTGCCCAAGCCGGGCGAAATCAGCCTGGCGCATCGTGGCGTGCTCTTTCTGGATGAAATCAACGAATTGCCAGCGCGCGTGCTGGAAGTGATGCGCCAGCCAATCGAAGACAAGGTCGTCACCATCAGCCGCGCCAAAGGCAGCATCACCTTCCCCGCCAATTTCCAGTTGGTGGGCGCGCGCAACCCCTGCCCTTGCGGATTCTTTGGCTCGCCACAACACAGCTGCACTTGCACCCCCAACCAGATCCAACGGTATCAATCGCGCCTGTCGGGTCCCATCCTCGACCGCATCGATATCCATGTCGAGGTGCCGCGAGTCGACTATGACAAGCTGCTGGGCACAGAGCAGGCAGAAAGCTCGGCGGACATCCGCAGGCGCGTCGAAGCAGCGCGCAGCTTGCAGACACAGCGCTTTGCTGGCGCGCCCGGGCTGCATGCCAATTCGGACATGGGCATCAGCGATATCGATGAATTATGCCCGCTGGGGGCAGAAGCCCAGCAAATCTTGTCGGTGTCGGTGCGCAAGCTGAATCTCAGCGCGCGCAGTTATCATCGCGTCATCAAGCTGGGCCGCACCATCGCCGACCTGGAAGCTGCATCAGAAATAGAAGTGCCGCATATTCTGGAAGCGCTGAATTATCGCCCCAAGTTTGAAGATTCGCCCGCTGTCGGGGTGCGCCGCTAAGCCCTCGCCCCAAACCCCTCCCCCAATATGAGGACTGCTAAGCCCCCGCCCCAAACCCCTCCCCCAAAATGAGGGAGGGGCTTCAATACCTGCTGATTCGCTCATAAAACTCCCCTTCCCTCGTTCTGGGGGAAGGGGCCGGGGGATGGGGGGCTTGGTATTTTCGACACGCCCAGAGCCCCCCGCACTGGAATCATCGCCCGGTCTGGACTATATTGATACGCATCGGCAAATCCGCCGGGCGGCGGCGATGACCTGGCTGCAAGTCGCTTGGGATTGCCGTGGTCCAGACAGCCGGGATGATTGATGTAGGGAGCGGAAAATGAGCGATGCGCGCAGACCTGGCTCCACTATCTTGAGCCAGGATATTCACCTGCTGGGAAGTTGGCTTGGCGTCATCATCCAGGAACAATGTGGCCAAGAAGCCTATGACCTGGTCGAAGAGATCCGCGCCATGTCCAAGGCGCGCCGCAATGGCGATGCCGAAGCCGCTTTTCAACTGGCAGACCGCCTGGAAAATCTGCCGTTGGATTCCAAACAGGTGCTCATCAAGGCCTTTTCCAATTACTTCCAACTGATCAACATCGCCGAAGACTTGCAGCGCATCCGCGTCATTCGCCAGCGCGAAGCCAAAGGACGGCTGCGAGAGTCGATTATCGGGGCGGTCCGCGCTTTGAAGAAGAATGGCAAGACAGCTGCCGACATGCGCGCCTTGCTGGAGCAAACGCGTTTGCGTCTCGTGCTGACAGCCCACCCTTCGGAAGCAAAACGCCAGGAAACGTTGGTCAAGCTGCGGCATATCGCCAGCATGATGGAACGCCGCGACCGACACAACCTGCTGCCCAGAGAGCTGCGCAAGCTGGAAAGTGCGCTGGCCGAAGAGGTCGAAGAGCTATGGCAGACTCGCCAGGTGCGCGCCTCGAAAAAAGAAGTCGCGGACGAAGTCGACTTCGGCGTCTATTTCATCCGCTCGGTCATTATTGATGTCGTCATCGACATTTACGAAGATTTGCAGATGGCGCTGGAACAAAGCTACCCCGAGGCAGATTGGACAGCGCTGCCGCCGGTGCTGCGTTATGCCTCGTGGATAGGCGGCGACCGCGATGGCAATCCCAATGTAACCACCGATGTCACCCTGCAAACCTTGGCGACCCTGCGCAGCACAGCCCGGCAGATCTACCTGGAAGAAATTGAGCTGCTGGGGCAACACCTGACGCAAGACACCGAGCGATTCGGCGCGTCGGCAGAGATCCGCGCTGCCACGGACGGTGATGAGGCTTTGCAGAAGCGCTTCCCGGCCGAGTTGTATCGGCAAAAACTGGCCCGCATCGAGCGCAAGCTCGCGACAGACGATTATGTATCCAGCCGCGGTTTTCTGCGCGACCTGCTGCAAGTACAAGATAGCCTGAAAGCGCACGGTGGCCTGCGCTCGGCTTTGGGCACAGTGCAGCGACTGGTGCGCAAGCTACGTCTATTTGGATTGCACCTGGTGCCGCTGGAAGTGCGCGAAAATGCCGAATTGCACAGCGCCGCGCTGGATGAAATCTTTGCCCGCTACGACATTTGCGAAGAGTACCTGGCTCTGCCCGAAGCCCAGAAGCAGACCTTGTTGGCAGCCGAGATCCGCAGCCGGCGGCCCCTATTCCCGCAAGACATCGACAGCTTCAGCGATGGCACCCAAAGCATCATCCGCACCTGGCGCATGATCGGCGCGGCGCATGCGAAATACGACGCCATTGTCATCGACACGGTCATCGCCAGCATGTCCCAGCAGCCCAGCGATGTCTTGGCGATGCTGGTCTTTGCCAGCGAAGTCGGCATTGACCGCGATATCACCATCGTGCCGCTCTTTGAAACAATAGACGACCTGTACCACGCGCCGCAGATTATGGAACAGCTCTTTGGCATCGCCGAGTATCAAGCCTATCTTGCGGAGCGAGCGGGCAAACGCGGTTTGCGCCAGCAGATCATGATCGGCTATTCCGACAGCAGCAAAGACGGCGGCTATCTGGCGTCAAACTGGAACCTGTATCACGCGCAGCAACTGCTTACAGAAACCTGCGTCAAGCACGGCATCTCCCTGGAATTGTTTCATGGGCGCGGCGGCAGCATCGGTCGTGGCGGCGGACCCACCAACCGGGCAATCTTGTCCCAGCCGCCCGAGTCCTTGCGCGGGGGTGTCAAGATCACCGAGCAGGGCGAAGTCATCGCCTATCGCTATAGCAACCGCGGCATCGGTCATCGGCATTTGCACCAGGTGCTCAACGCCGTGCTGATTGGCATGGGCGCGCCAGAGCAGCATCATGTGCCGGCGCATTATTACGAAGCGATGGAACAGTTGTCAGAGTTAAGCCGCGTTTGTTATCGGCAATTCGTCTATGAAAGCGCTGGCTTCATTGACTATTGGCAGCAAGCCACGCCCATCCGCGAGCTAAGCCGCATGCAGATTAGCTCGAGGCCCGCCAAACGCGCCGAACGCGCTGGTTTCACCGCCATGCGCGCCATCCCCTGGATGTTCAGCTGGATGCAAAGTCGCGCAATCGTGCCCAGCTGGTTCGGTGTGGGCACAGCCTTCGCGACCTTTGCCGAGCAGGATGAGCCAGGACTGCGCTTGCTGCAAGAGATGTACCGCAGTTGGGCTTTCTTCAAGGCGATCATCGACAACGCCCAGCTCGATGTCGCCAAAGCCGATATGGGCATCGCCGCGCTCTATTCTTCGTTGGTCGAACCTGTCGAACTGCGCGAGCGATTCTTCGGCTGGATCAAAGCCGAGCATACCCGCAGCAGCGACATGCTCATGCGCGTTACCCAGCAAGACGCGCTGTTGGCGAATATGCCAGCTATCCAGACGTCTATCCAGCGGCGCAATCCTTATGTCGACCCACTCAATTTTATGCAGGTGGCTCTCTTGCGCGAACTGCGGGGGCTGGCTGAAGAGGATGCCCAGTGGCGGCCCGTATTAGATGCCACACTGGCGACCATCAATGGCATCGCCGCGGGCATGAAGACGACGGGCTGACGGCCAATAGCCCCGGTCCCTCCCCGACGAGTCGGAGAGGCGAGTTGTGGCATCTAATCCCCGATATGTCGACAGATCCCGCTGGTGCGTTGCCTCCCCCAGACGCATCTGGAGGTGGACCGAGCGGGTTGAGGAGAGTGGGAAACCTTTCGCGAATAGCTTAGTCATTCGCAAGAGTCGGCTGGCTCAGAAATTCCGCCCGCGTGGCTTGTGTGAGGACTTGCTGGTCGGCCGGCAGCAAGCTCCAAAAGAGCGCGGGGTCGGCAATGCGACCGGCGGCAGCCTGGCTGTACTGCCCAAGCAGCTGCATGAAAGCCTCATCGCCGATATCATCGCGCAGGTTGTGCAACATTTGCACGCCGCGCAGGTAGATGGCATTGATGTAGGCGCGCGCGGTTGTGAATTCATAGACGGCGCTGTCGACCTGGCCTTGTGGGAAAAAGCCAGCCACTCGGAAGCTCCACCACCAATTCCTTTCTGCTGGATAAAATGCCTCGATATACAGGTATTCGCTGTAAGTCGCGAGCGCTTCGTCCAGCCAGGGGTTCAACGCCGAGTCGCTGCCGACGCGGGCGTACCACCACTGGTGCGCAATCTCGTGCACGGCGATAAGCGTCAGGTAATTCTTGGGCGTGCCATCAAAGCCAGAAAACCAGGCGCTGCCCACATAAACCAGCCCCGTGAATTCCATGCCATCGGGGAAGTCGCCTTGCACGATCACGAAGCGCTGGTAGGGATAGGCGCCGAAGTAACGGGAAAATAAATCGAGCGCCTTGCCAGCTTCGACCAACAGATGCGAGACACTATCCAGGTGCGAACCACCCGCATTGACCTGGGCATCGGCAAAATGGTAGACCGCCACCGTCAAATCTGGCGCGACTTCCCGCTCGGTGAGGATGAACTCTTCGCTGAGGCTGATGGCAAAGTCGCGCGAGGCTCGCAGCTCCACCAGCCACTGCCCCGTCCCCAAGCGCGTTACAGCGCCGGGCGCAGCCAACTGCAGCTTGTCCGACGCATCGTTCGCCGTGATCTGCACCCGCCAGTCCGTCGGCGCATAGACGATTTGCTCGCCGATGCCGCTGGGCTGATGTATCCGCCAGTCGCCAGCCAGCCGGGCCGCGACTGTTGGCAAGAAGTGACTCAAATTGAGCTGGCGCGGGCTGTAGCCAAAGAAGCCACGGTAAGAGCGCAAGCCTTCGCGTATGGCGCTCGGACGCAGCTGAAAAGTCAGCGCGGCTTCCAGCCAGCAGCCCGGTTGCAGCGGAGGGTCCAGCAGGATCTCGAGGCGGTTGCTATCCAGCTGATAAGCGGCGCTTTCGCCATTGATGCGCAGATCTTGCAACCAGAAGGTATCTGCCCATTGATTGGCTTGCACATCCACGACCAGCTTGTTCAGTGGCTCTGCTTCCAGGTTGTGGAAGACGATGCGTTGCGAAACATCAGCGGTGCGCGCGCCATAATCAACCTGCACAGCGGCTTCAACGCGGCGCGCCAGCTCGGGAGCAGCTTGGGGACAGCGATTTGCTTTGTGCTCGAGCGTGGGCTGGGCGACCGGTGAATCGCTGTGCACAGTCAGCGGTGTGGCTTCTTGCCGCAATGATTGCAGAGGCAAGTTGGTTTTCCCGACGACCGTGGCGTCTTCGGCGGATGTGGCTCGGCTCAGGTTGCAGCCGACCAGGAAAAAGCCACAGAGCAGAATAAGCAGGCAGTCGCGAAACATAGGCGGCATCATACTCCCCGCGCGCCACGCCGACAATGCAGGGTTCAGCCAGGGCAATCCAGTTACACTGTTCAGTTGCCACAGAGGCACAGAGGCACAGAGATTGGTTTGGCAAGGTAGAACATTTCTGAATCCTGGTGCGTTGAGGGCGGGCTGTCAGTCGCTCAAAATATAAATGAACGTTTTTCTCTGTGTCTCAGTGCCTCTGTGGCAAGTATTTGTTTTATTTGGTCGCTGGCATCATGGGTTGCGTTTTGATGCGATTGCCCTGACGGTTCAACCTTGCCGCGTATGCGCCAGGCGCGGCCTGTGTTATGCTTGTCGCTACCAAGCAACGACCAATTTCGTATATCAGGCATGAGCCAAACAGCCCAGCGCGCAACCAGCAGCAAACTCGCCGCGATCCTGCGTTTGTCGCGTTGGCGAGAGCATGTTCCCTTCACCATTCCGTTGACATTGGTCGGCGGTCTGCTGGCGCTGGAACCGCTTGGCGCTGCGGCGGACTGGCGGCTCTTTGTCGTGCTGGCGGCCAATGTGCTGGCGATGTGCTTCGCGTTCATGCTCAACGATGTAGAAGATGCGCCGGACGATGCGCTGGACAAGTCCAAGCGCGCTCATAATGTCATCAGCAGCGGACTGCTCAGCCGGCGAGAGGGCTTGGGCGTCTGCGCGGCGACATTTGCGCTGGCTTTGCTGCTCTATGTTTGGGCAGGTGGCTGGGCGCTGGGGCTGGGTGGCATCACCTTGGCTTTGTGCTATCTGTATTCGGCGCACCCTTTTCGCTTCAAAGCGCGTCCGCTGACCGATTTCCTTTCGCACGCGCTCATGTTGAGCGGCTTGCTCGTGGCGGCTGGCTATGCCACTTACAGTAGCGCAGCAGACGATGTGTGGCTGGTCGTGTTGGCGGCGGTTTTGTTTTCTGCTTATGGGCAATTTTATAACCAGGTCGAAGATTATGCTGTCGACAAGTCGGCTGGTTTGCAGAATACAGCCGTGCTCTTGGGCAAAAGAACGACCACCTGGCTGGGGCACTTGTCTTTTGCCGGCGCGTTGGTTTGCAGCGGCGCCGCCATTGCGCAGGGAATATTCCCCGACTGGCTGGGCGTCATCGTCGGCGTCGGCGTCTTGGCCTGCAGCGTCTTCCCCTGGGAGCTGGACATGCGCGGCAACAGAGCGGGATTCAGCGCGAACCTGCAGCGGCCCGGCTTGCTGGTCGCCAATCTGACAACCTGGCTATGGTTGGCAGCCAATCTGGGTCTGCTGACCATCGTTTGAACTGCCGCCCTCTGTTTTAGCGACTCGCCAATGCTTGTGCTAGAATACGGGCAGGCGCAGGCGAGCAAGCAGGCACATGGCAGAACTTCACCAAATCCTATTTAACATGCACATTTTCTACTCGCTGGCGCTGGGTATTTGGGCGGCGTTCGCGGCAATAATGGCGCGCGGCAAGGAGTCGCTCGGCGGGCATTACTGGGGCGCGGTAGTCGTCTATGCGCTGCTGGCGGGCATGACCTTGCTGGTGGGGATCGCGCTGCTATTGACGGGCTTCGAGCTGCGTTCGGGGCGAACTGTCGTGTATGTGCTGTACATGCTGTGGCTGGCTATCATCATGCCGGGCTTGTTCAGCCTGATGAGCGGGCGCGATGACCGCCAGGCGGCATTTGCCTATGCCCTGCTGGCTTTCTTCAACTTCAGCACCTCGGTCAGCATGGTCCAGCGCGAACTGATAGGACCCTGGGTCGCCGTCTCCTAAGTTACAAGCTGGCTAACCATGACACCGCCAGACAGCACAAACAACAAGCCAGGCTATCTCGAGCGCAGCGCGCTGGTTTGCGGGCTGGGTGAAGGGCCGGCGCGTCTGACAGAGCTGGTGGCAAAGCAGGCGCAAGACCAGGGACAGACCCTCTACCTGGTTGGCGGAGTCTTGCGAGATCTGCTGTTGGGGCGAGGCAGCGCCGACCTGGATTTCGTAATCGAAAGCGATGCGTCTGCATTTGCCCGCAGCTTGCAAAAGCGCTATGGCGGGGAGCTGCGCGCGCACAAACCATTTGGCACGGCGAAATGGTCGCTGACTGCTGAATCTGCCAACAAGCTCGGACTGCCCCAACACGACCTGCCGCAGCATATCGACTTTGCGCGGGCGCGCAACGAGTCCTATGCGCAGCCGGCCGCCCTGCCCCTTACCCGGCCAGGCCGCATCGAGCACGACATGCAGCGGCGCGACTTTTCGATCAATGCGTTGGCGCTGTGTCTAAGTCCCAAAGCGCGCTACGGACAACTGCTGGATGCCTGCAGCGGCTTGCCAGACCTGCGCAATCGTCACATTCGCGTTTTGCATGAGCGCAGTTTCAGCGACGACCCCACACGGATATTGCGCGCGATGCGCTTTGCGACCCGGATGAATTTTGAAATCCCTGCGCAGACGGCGGGCTGGTTGCGGCTGGCGTTGCCGCTGCTGGGGCGGGTTTCTGGCGCGCGCCTGCACAACGAGATGCAATTGATTTTGGCGGAGGAAGCGGCTGGCGAGATCCTGCTGCGCTTGCAAAACCTGGGCGCATGGCAAGCGATCCAGCCCGGTTTTCACTTGCCAAAGCGCCTGGCGAGCGACCTCAAACGCGCGAGCCAGCAGGCACCACCCTGGCGGACGGATGACCATGATGCGCTGGCCTTGCGCTGGTGCTTGTTGCTGGCAGGCAGTGAAGAACCTGTCGCGCGCAGCATCGCCAAACGTTTCGACCTGAGCCGCCGACAGACCGACAACGTCATCGCCACCTGTCGCATTCTGGCAATCGCCGCAGAACTCGCCGACCCGAAGCGCCGGCCCAGTGAGATCGCCCCGCGCCTGGAAACTTTGCCGCCCACCGCCCTGCACGCTGGCTGGCTGCTGCTGCATAACTCGCCAGCCGCCCAGGAACGACTGCGCATGACCATGCAGCGCTGGCGAACTCTCCACCCTTGCACAAATGGGCATGACTTGCGCGCGTTGGGTTTGCCGCCCGGTCCGCGCTACAAGCAGATTCTGGAGCGGCTGCGTGGCGCATGGATCGATGGCGATGTGCGGTCATGCGCAGCGGAACAGGCGCTGCTGCAGCAACTGTTGGCAAGTGGCGAGTTTGCGCCTGCCGATCAAGCCGGTGCAAGGCTCCTGTAAGGAATTGTTGGCAGACTGCTGGCAAAATCAGCACACTAGCAGATGCGGAGATGGTGGCAATGGATAATGTGACGATAGGCTTGGCGCTGGTGGCGGGCTTGCTTTCCTTTATCTCGCCTTGTGTGTTGCCGTTGGTGCCCGCCTACATCGGCTATATGGGTGGGCGTCTGACGCACCAGGTCAGCCGTCAGCAGGCCGCGGGAGCGCCACCCACAATCAATATTGGCCTGCGCTTGCAGATGCTGATGCATGGCGTCGCCTTCGTTTCTGGCTTTACCTTGATCTTCGTGCTAATCGGCTTGCTCACGACGGCGCTCTCCAGCGTGGCGGGCCAATATGTCGGGGCTTTTACGCAAGCGCTGGGACGAGTGGGTGGCGTCGTAATCATCTTTTTTGGCTTGCAATTTATGGGCTTATTGCCGCGCTTGTTCAACTGGCTGCGGGGCAAGAACCGCGCTGCGCTGCTGGACAGCCGCTTCTTTAGCCTGGCGGTCGCTTTGGCGGCCAGCGCCTTGATTTATTGGGCGCTGCTGGAACAGGCGGCTCTGGCTTTGCCGGTCATCGCTGCGCTGCTGCTGGGCATGTATGCTGGCGGCGCTTTTTCGCAACCGGCGCGCTTTTGGATGGCGCTGATGGATCGGCTGCAGGGCGCGCTTTATGCCGATACGCGCGGCGATATCAGTGGTGGGCGCGAAGGCTTGGTCGGCTCTGCCTTCATGGGCATGGTCTTTTCGGCCGGCTGGACGCCCTGCATCGGTCCGCTGTTGGGCACGATCCTCACAGTCGCGGCGACAGCTGGAGCGACCAGTGGCGATATCGCCCAGGGCATGCTGCTGCTGGCGGCCTACAGCATCGGGCTGGGCATTCCATTTTTAATCACAGCCATGCTGATGGATGGCGCGCGGGGAATCTTGCGGCGCTTGCAGCGGCACATGCAGAAAATCGAGCTGATGAGCGGCTGCCTGATGATCCTCATCGGATTGCTGGTGGCCAGCGGTCGCTTGCAGAGCCTCAGCCAAACCTTCTCGCGCGGGGAATTCGCCGATTTCACCTTCCGCGTTGAAGAGTGCGGATTGGGCGTCTTCGAAGGCGATCTGCATTTGAGCCATCTTGGCGACTGTTTGGCCGGCACCCTGCTGCCCGTGGCGATCAATCAAAGCGCCAGCCTGCATTTCACCCCCGATTCGCAAATCCATCAGTTGCTGTTCCATGCCGAGGCTGGCGACAGCATAGATGTGGAAGCGCGCGGCCTGACCGATAGCGAGCTTGAGCTGGAAATCGCGCTGTACGCGCCAGACAACGCGATCGTGACGCAGGCCAACTCTGCCGAAAGCCGCCAGGTAGACGATAAGTTGTATCCCATGACGGCTGTCATTTTGGAGCGTGGCGGCTTGCATCTGCTACGCCTGAGCGCCGAAGACTTCAACAACGACGCGCGCATCCGCGTCAAAGTGCGCCATGCGCTGCCGCTACAAGCAGAACCCAGCTCGCAAGCTTTGGCCAGCAATGTCATCAGCAGCCTGAGCGACCTGGTCAGCGAAATTGGCGAAGTCGGGCTGGAAGAAGGCAAGCGCGCCCCCGCATTCGACATCACCACGTTGGCTGGCGAGCGACTGCGCCCGGTGGACCTGCGCGGCAAGGTGACGCTGCTGAACTTTTGGGGCACCTGGTGTGGTCCGTGCCGCCGCGAGATGCCCGAGTTCCAGCGCGTCTATGAGGAGTGGTCGGCGCGCGGTTTTGAGATCGTGGCCATCGCCTACAACGATAGCGAAGCTGCCATGTCCGACTTCCGAGACGAATTCGGACTGAGCTTTCCTCTGGCGCTGGATGACACGGGCGCGGTCAACGAGGATTATGCCATTCAGACGCGACCCAGTTCCTTCCTGCTGGACAGAGACGGCATCATCAAGATGCGACATTTTGGTGTGCTATCGCAAGCCCAGCTGGACGAACTGCTGGCGGCTGCTTTCGTTGATGAATAGCGGGCCTGCCAGACGCACATGAGCCGCTTGCACAGGCTCGCGCATTGGCTGGCAGCGCTGCTCTGTTGCGGGTTGGCGCTGCTTCTCATCATTCAAACTGGCTTGCCACAACGGTCGGAAACTGGCCGCGACTCATCCAAATCCATTGCGCCCGCGCGGGACCAGCTGGCGCCAATCTTTCAGCTGCCTAGCTCGTCTGGCGAAATAATCTCGCTGCTGTGGGGCGACTCTGCTTTTACGCTGCTGTACTTTTGGTCGACCAACTGCGCGCCTTGCCGAAACGAAATGCCCGCGCTTAACGAGCTGCCCAAAAGCGAGCCGCTGCGCATCCTGGCTGTGAATATGGGGGAAAGCGCGAAGCGGGTACGGGACTGGGTCGACCAACTGCAGCTGAGCTACCCGGTGCTGCTCGATCCTTTTATGGCTGTCGCGCGCGCCTACCAGATCCGCGGGCTGCCCAGCGCTTTCTTGATTGATGCGGAAACTCGCATTGTTGCTGTGTATTATGGGCCTGTTAGCATAGATCAGTTGCGGCGCGACATGGCGAGAGCTGCACGGTATGAGTAGGGCGTTGCACAGATTTAGACGGCTTGCCAGGCAGATTTTGCTGTCCGCGGCACGCAATTGGCTGCGCATGGCTTTGACGATTTTGGCGCTCTACATCAGTTTACCCTGGCTGGCGCCGACCTTGGCCAAGCTGGGCCTGCAGTCGACCGCCGACATCCTGTACACAATCTACAGCCCTTTCTGCCACCAATTCGCGTTTCGGTCGGTCTTTGTCTATGGCGAGCAACCCTTCTATCCGCGCGCGGAAGCCGGCACTGGCTTCGGTTCGTTCGAAGAATTCGCAGCGGAGTCTGCGGCTTTCCAAGGCGAATATCGCTATTGGGCGAGTCGATTTGGCGCGGACAGCCAACCGGCCAGCCCAGAAGACCTGCAACGATTCAGCGCGGTACAGCAGTTGGCGGCGCGCCACTTCATCGGCGATGAGACTTTCGGTTACAAGACCAGCCTGTGCGCGCGCGATTTGGCGATTTATACGATGCTATTTGTCGGCGGGCTTGTGTATCGGCGCTATCGCTGGCGCATCCACCCCTTGCCGCTATGGCTGTTTGCGCTGGCGGGCCTGCTACCCATCGGCCTGGATGGTGGCAGCCAGTTGCTGAGCTATCCGCCTTTCGAGCTGTGGCACCCCCGGGAGAGCGCGCCGTTCTTGCGCATTGTCACCGGCGGCTTTTTCGGTTTGATGTGCGCCTGGCTGGGCTTCCCGCATATAGAGCGCTCCTTGCACGATCTCATCATGCAGCTGGGAGGCACCCCCCTTGACTCCCCTCCTTGACTCGTCGGGGAGGGGTTGCCGTACCCCCCTCAATCCCCCCGACAGGTCAGGGGAAGCGCAAAGCTAGGCAGGGCTTGCTATAGGTGTGCTTTACAAATCTGTCGGCTCGTCAGTGTCATCGGGACGGCTCAGGCGTGACAGGCGTTGGTTCATCACGTTGGCATCTTTGCCTTGTGGCTTGGGGGAATTCGGGTCGGGCGCTTCTTCTACGATTTGATAGCGAGTCGAGCGGGGCTTGGCTGCTTGCGGATTGGGCAGTCGACTATCCAGCGCGTCCAGGGTCTCATGGAACTTGGCGGCGGCATCGTGGGCAATTGCTTTGGCAGTCTGGCCGGCGCTCTCCGTTGGTTCATCGACAGGAATGTGCGTGCCGGGCCGGGCGTGTTCGTCCAGCGTCGCTTCCAACGCGACCAACTCTTGCATCAAGTGGCGCGTCATCAATTGATGATCGCGCAATTCAGATTCGGCGATGGAAAGCTGCTGCTGCTTCAGGTTCAACTGCGTTTGCAGCCGCCGCGAGCCAATTGTGTCGCCTGCGCCCAGCGCCGCATCGACCTGTCCATCCAGGTCAAGCGCTTCACCCACCAGATCATCAATCCTGGCTTGCAATTCGTCTTCGTAAGCAATCGCCTCTTCCAGGCGCGCGCGCAGTTGCCCGGCCGGTTGGCGAGGATTCGTCGCCGTCTCTTGGGCATTGAGACGAATGCGCGCCAATGGCGAGCGTGGATTGCGCCCCATCAACTCGTTGACCTGGGCATTCAGCAAGACCGAGAGTTTATCGAGCAGGCTGGACATGGCAACACCTTCCTGTGCGTCGCATCGGTTTTCATTATAGCGCAGTCATGACGAAGGCAGTTGTGCCAGCAGTTCCACAGCTCGTTTGGCCAGCCGGGCGTCCGCTGCACCTGCCCAGCCCCTCAACAACGCGCGCATGTCAGACAGCTCCACGACCGCAAACGTTGCTTCATTCGCCGACAGCCAACCTGCCAGCGCAACACAAACCTGGAATGCCGCTTCGTTTTGCAGCTGCCCACTAATTTTGGCGATGCTTGTCACAGCCGGTTCCAGCGCGTATTCTACTTCGAGTTCGCCCAGCGCCCAGATGGCAGTGGCGCGGCTTTGCGGGAAGTCGTTGATCACCTGCGTCAACTGCCCGATAGTCTGGCGCTTTTCGTCTGCAGAGAGGCGCAGGCGCAACAAGTCGCGCGGCAGGCTGTCGCTCACAAAGTTTGGCTGTGCCTGGGCGACCGCAGCGTGGCGATTGTGGCGCAGCAGCATCGCCAGTTGAAACAGGCCATGTTCGCGGATATCGAAGTCGTCGCTGCGCAGTTGCTCATACAAGCTGGCCAGCCCGCGCAACCGGTAGGCACGTTTCATATTCGCTCTCTTGCTTGCTCTGCTTGCTGTCTAAACGCAGGCCGGCTCGCCCGACTATTGCTTGCAGCCAGCGGCGGCAACTTGGGGTATTATAGGGCTTGTGAAACCACCTAGGGAAGCCGAAGGGACTCAATCGAATGTCTGACCTTCTCGCGCTGTATCATGTTCAAGAACTGGAGTTGGATATCATCGCGCGCACCGAGCGTATCAAGTCGATCAATGCGGAGATGGCGGGCGATGCCGCATTGGAAGAGGCGCGCGCCAACTTTGCAGCAGCGCAGGCAGCCCATCAAGATGCAGCCAAACGCGCCACAGAGCATGAACACGAAATCCGCGCAGTGGTCGAAAAGCGCAGCAACTCCGAAACTACCCTCTACAGCGGCGCGGTGACAAATCCCAAAGAGCTGCAAGATCTGCAAATGGAGGTCGAGGCGTTGAGCCGCCGCAAACTCACACTGGACGACGAAATGCTGCATCTGATTTTGGAAAGGGATGACCTGGGCGAGCAACTGAGCGCGGTGCAAGCGAGCCTGGACGAATTGACCGAAGCACGAGAAGAAGCCAATATCGAACTGCAAGAAGAAAAAGATACACTGACGACAGCCGTCAACAACATGCTGGCAGAGCGCAAAAGCCAGGTCGCAGAGATCAGCCCCGATTTATTCCGCACCTACATTCGCATGCGCGCGCCCAAAGCCAATCGCCCGCTGGCGGCGCTGCGAGACAATGCCTGCACCAGCTGTGGGATTGAACAGAATATCGTCGTTATCAACGCCATCAGCCGCAACGACGACATCGTGCACTGCCAGAATTGCGGCAGGATTTTGCTGCGCCTGTGAGTGGCGGCGCTAGAGCACGAGTTGCATCAACACGCTGATGCTCAAGAAGACAACCAGTGGGCTGAGGTCGATGCCACCCAGCGGCGGCAAGGCATTGCGGATGGGCGCAAGCACCGGCTCGGTCGCCTGAATCAGAAAGCGGGCGATCGGGTTGTTCGGGTCGAGATTGGGTATCCAGCTCATCAATACGCGCGCCAGCAGAACTAACTGATAAGCCTGCAGCGCCCAAATCAATACAACAAATATCTCGCTCATGGGGTTGTGCCTTTCGTCTCTATGCCTGCTAGCCGTTGCGCTCTCCAAAAATGGCGCGTCCAACGCGGATCATCGTTGCGCCTTCTTCTATGGCGATTGGGTAGTCGTCCGTCATGCCCATGCTCAACTCGGGCAAGCTCGCATCCAGCGAATCTCGCAGCGCGCTCATGTCGGCAAAGACGCGGCGGATGACCCGTTCTTCCGCCCCAAATGGCGCCATGGTCATCAGGCCACGCAGCTCCAAGCGGGGCAGCGCCCTAATCGCCGAGACAGCCTGCCACAATTGCTGTCGGACCGTCTCATCCTTATGCCAATTGTAACCCGCAAATCCATATTTCGATGCTTCTCCCGATATATTAATCTCCAACAGCACAGGCAAATCGCGCTCTCGTGCCTGCGCCAGGCGTGACAATCGCTGCGCCAGGCGCAAGCTGTCGACAGAATGCACGAGGTCAAACAGCGGCGCAACCTGCTTGGCTTTGCGACTCTGGATATGCCCGACCATGTGCCAGGTAACCGGCTGACTGGCTGCCGCATCGACTGTTGGGATCTTGCGCGCTGCTTCTTCTACGCGGTTTTCGCCCAGCTGTTGCAAGCCCGCCGCCACAGCCGCCAGCATGGCCGCGACCGGCTGCTGCTTGGTGACCGCGACCAAGGTCACTTCGCTGGGATCGTGCCCCGAACGTGCGCAGGCTTTGGCGATGCGCTCATGCACGCGCTGGATGTTGTCGGCGATGCTCATAATGACACCGCCACGCCGAAACGACCGGTGCGCCCGGCTTCCGCCCGATGCGAAAAAAATTCGCGCGTATTGTCATGCGTGCAGAGTTCGACAAGCTGAACCTTGTTGACGCCCCGCCGCTGCAAATCCAGCAGATTGGCTCGCCACAGATCAAAGTGCGCCGCGCCGCTGACAGGATCTCGCCAGATGACTTCCGCCGACTCGCCAAAATAGGCCTGCGCTTGCCCCGCGACTTCTTCGCCAACCGGGTAGTTGCGCCGCGAGATGGCTGGACCGATGAGCACTTCGATATCGGGTGGGCGACAGTGATAGGCAGCTTGCAGCGCCTGCACCAGGTTGGCGGCCATGCCCTGTACGCTGCCGCGCCAGCCCGCATGCGCCAGCCCGATTGCGCGCTGGACCGGGTCGAACGCGATTAGCGGCACGCAATCGGCATAGCGCATCACCAGAGGCGTATCGGGCAGGTCGGTTATCAAGCAGTCAGCTTTTGGCAGTTGCCGCCCATTTTTCGCCTCGCCGACGACAATGACATCGGTGCTGTGAACCAGCCAGCAACTCGTGGCGCGCTGGGCATTCACGCCCAGAGCCGCATACAATCGCGCGTGATTTTCCCGCACAGCCTGGCTGTCATCGCCAATGGAAGCGCCCAGGTTGAGCGACGACCAGGCGCCCTTGCTGACGCCACCTCGCCGCGTGAAGATGCCATGACGCAATCCCGCCCAGGCAGCATTGCGGTAGAAAGTGAGACCATCGCGGCTTATGCGCTCGACTTCGCAGTTCAATTGGCTGCCTCAACTCTGTTGTGCGCCCAATCCCGATTCTACTGCATTTTTGGCTTGGCGACAGCCTGGCGCGGCGGCTGATTGTGCTAGAATCTGGTTGTGATGGTTGCCGGGCAGGGTAAGGTTGGCAACAGAATTATTGAGGCAGGGACGGGATAGAATCGTGCCAGAGACTGCCGCTTGGGCAGACAAGTGGAGCCATCTGCTGCTCGCCGCCGAATGGCTGACAGACCTGGTCTTTCCGCCACTTTGCTGGTGTTGCGATCGCGTCGATGTGCGGTCTTGCCAGGATTGTCTGCGCGCCTTGCAAGCAGCGCCGTTGCAGATGACAGCGCGCCGAGCCGACAAGCTGGACAGGGAAGCCGCGACCGGCCCGCATGAAGGCAAGTTGCGGTCGGCTGTACATGCGCTCAAGTATACTGGCTATAAAGAGCTGGCGGACCCGCTGGCAGAGCGACTGATCCATGCGCTGAGATGGTTGGACTGGTCATTCGACATAATCCTGCCGGTTCCGCTGCACAGTGAACGACTGCGCGAAAGAGGGTATAATCAGTCCGAGTTGCTCGCCGAAAGGGTAGCGGTCGCACTGAGCATGTACTGCGCGACCGATTTCGTTGCCCGGGTCCGCAAGACAGAGCAGCAGGCGCAGCGCAGCCCGGCGGAACGCAAAAGCAATGTCGAAGGCGCGTTTGAAGTTGTTGCTGATGTCGCGGGCTTGCGGATTTTGCTGGTAGATGATGTGGTTACATCGGGCGAGACACTAAACGAATGCGCCAGTGTCCTGCGCAAACATGGCGCGGCAGCGGTATTTGGCATCGCTGTCAGCAGGGGCGGGCAAAGCTGAAACACCCGGGAGGAAATAATGGAAATCAGCATTCATGGCGATGGCATCCGCATATCGGAGGCGCTGGACAACTATACGCGCTCCAAGGTCGACAAGCTGGATCGGTATTTGCCCAATATCGCGCATGTGGGGGTCGAGCTCGCGATCATCCGCACGCATCGTGGCGCAGACCTGGCGATTGCGCAGATCACCGTGCAACACGCGCGAGGGGCGATTCTGCGCGCCGAAGAACGCATGGGCATCGAAAACCGCGATACCATCCGCTGGTCGATTAACAAAGCTGTCGACAAGCTGCACCGGCAGATCGACCGCTTCAAGAGCAAGCGCAAAGCCAAGAATCAGCGGGTGCGTGATCGCTATCGCGCCACCATGGCCGAGCTGAATATGGCGGAAGAAGTGCCAGCCTACGACATTCCCGATGCGACCGTGGCCGGCGCGCCCACCGATATCTTCCGCCGCAAACAGGTGGAGATGATGCCCATGAACGAAGAAGAAGCCATCGAACAACTGGAATTGCTGGACCACACTTTCTATATGTTCATGAATGCCGAAAGCGCGCAGGTCAATGTGCTGTATCGGCGCGACAATGGCGGTTATGGCATCCTTGTCCCGCAATAGGCAGGCTTAACGCCTTTGCCAGCGCGCCGCCAGCAGTTGGTATTTGCGATATTCATAGCGCGCCATCAGCAGCGACAGCCGCAGCCCGTGCCAGCGGTCTCGATAGCCGCGCAGTGTGACAAAGCGCCAATAGAATTGCCGCAGCGGCTGCAAGATAAAGTTTTGCGGTTTGGCTTTGATGCCTTGCCGAAACAAGTTGCGGGCAGCGACCTGCGCATAGCGCTCTTGCTTGTCGATGAAATGCGCCAGATCGCGATAGTTGAAATGGATGATGGGGTTGCGCAGGGTGCCTTCTGCGCCGTGCAGCGAAACCGTTTCGTGCACAGGTCGCGCCAGATCATAACGAGCATGCCCCACGCGCAGCAGACGCGTCTGATAATCGGGATACCAGCCAGCGCCTTTGGTCAACACGCCGAAGATGTAATTGTGGCGGGGGATGCGCCAGCCCGCGTATTCTGGCAGACGCATCTTATTGCGGATCTCGGCAGCCAAAGCCTCGTTGATGCGCTCGTCTGCATCCACAAACAGCACCCAATCGGTCATTTCGCTGGCGGCATCCAGGGCGGCATTGCGCTGCTCGGCATAATTCTCGAATTCGTGCTGGAAGATATCTGCGCCGCAGGCTTGCGCGATCGCCACCGTATCGTCGCTACTGTATGAATCGAAGACGATAACGCGGTCGGCGAAGCGCAATGTCTTGATGCAATCGGCGATTTGCTCGGCTTCGTCCCGTGTCAAGACAATGGCTGTGAGGTGAATCATCTTTGCGCCATTTCCATTATCTCGCGGCAGGCATCGGCAAGTTCGGCATCGTCCAGACCTCGCAGCCGGCGTCGCATCCCGCGTATGATCAGCCAACGCGCCAGCCGGCGCTTCCAGCCGGGCAGGTGTTTATCCATCAATAATAGCCGACTTCGCCAAAGATGGACGAAGCTGCTGGGATGCGCTTGCCCAGTGCTTTGGCCGCCCAGATGGATCACATGCGCGCGCGGTTCGCAGGCGATGCGCCAGCCCAGTTTGCGGATGCGCCATGCCCAATCGACTTCTTCGCAATAGATGAAGAAATCTTCGTCAAAGCCGCCCGACTGCAAAATGGCTGCGCGCTTGAGCATCATGGTCGCGCCCAGCGGAAAGTCGATTAAAAAAGCCGCCGCCGACTCATACAGGCTGCGCGGGTAGCGACCATTGAAACGTCCCTCCAACAGACGACCTGGCACCGGAAACAGCTCGCAATACACCTGCCGCAATCCAGGAAAGCGAAAGGCGCTGTGCTGAAAGCGGCCATCGGCATAGCTCAATCGCGCCCCCACCACCCCCAACTGCGGGTTAGCCATCAGTGTATCGTACAGGGTCTGCGTGGAGCCAGGCTGCGCCAAGGTATCTGGATTTAACAAATAGACCGCAGCCGGCGTGTCGCTGCTCGCGCCGCCAGCAAAACCCAGGCTGCTCAATGCCAGGTTGTTCGCCGCGCCGAAGCCAAGATTGCGCTCGCAGACCAGCAGCTTGACCTGCGGGAAGTGCTCGCGCACCAACGCGACAGTCGCATCGTTAGAAGCCGAATCGACCAGCCAGACTTCGTGGCGCAGGCTGGTATTGTCCAGGTCGGCGCGCAGGCTTTGCAGCGCCGGCAAGATGACCGCGGCGTTGTTCCAGGTAACGATGACGACAGCGAGATCCAAAGATGCTTTCGCGCCGCTCATTGGCTGTCGGGGTCGCCTGCAGGATCGACGATCATGATGGAGCGCAGGCCGACATGGTTGTTGCGCAGGCTGATGGCGACATCTTCATGAATCAGCCCCGCCCAACAATTCTGCGGGTTGCGCGCTGCCACCTGCGTCAGCTGGATGCCGCCCCAAACCACCGCTCTTTCGCCAGCCGGCAAGTAACGATAGGTATTGCCGCTGGCTTCGTCAAATACCGCTGTCAGCGCCGCATCGGGAGCGATCGCCCAGCGCCAGGGGAAGCTGCTGGTCGAGGTTTCACACTGGATGCCGACTCGCCAGGCACCAGACTCGTCAAAAAAATCCAGGCTGCCCGCCAGTTGATCTTGCCGATAGACCGTGCCCGGTGGCGGACCGCTGGTGCGGATGGGCACATCGCCATAATTCTCAACCGTCAGGCGAAAGACCAGCAGGCTATCGATGGGCGCGGTGATTTGCTGCGAATGCGCGAATGACCGGAAATCATCCGGCAAGGGCAAGGGCAGGCCAAGCCCCGCAGAGCTGGAAAGATGGCGATCGTCAAAAGGCTGCACCGCGAAGGCGACATCAACGCCCGGCGACTGCGGCACAATCTCCGCATAGGGTTTGCCGCCCAGCTCGATTGTCAGCTGTCCCTGCCGGCGGATGCGTTGCCCGACATGGTCTTGCGCCAGCGCGACCACCGTATAGGTGCCATCGGGTGGTGGATCGACGCCCAGATCGATGCCGCCTTCATAATCGTAGCGATGTCGGCCCGCCTCGCCATATGCCCGCTCTTCGACCCGCGCCGAGATGGGGATGCGCGCATTGTCGGGTCCCAGCAGAAAGATATCCAGCCGCTCGACATCTTTCAACAGATACACATTGATGCTGACGCGGTCGGCGACGCCATCTTGATTGGGTGAAAAAACCGCCGGCGCGATCGCGAATTCCGACATGACAGGCAGTGGGGTATCGCCTTCTTCAATCAAGAGGCTGCCTTGCGCGCTCATTTGCTCGTCCCCGGCGCTTGCTTCCAAATGCCAGGTATAGCGGCCATTGGGGATGAGCCGCCGCTCTATCGTGCCAGCGACCGACTCGCCGTCGTGCAAAAAGCCATCTACGACGCCACTGAATTGCACTGTGTAGTCGCCTTGGCCGCGGACCTGCCGCTCGCGAAAATAGAAGGTCCGGCCCGACTCGGCCGCCAGCGACAGGCTGATGGTCGCCGGCCGAGCCAGCGAATAGGCAAAGGTGGCGACATCGTTTGTGCCATCGGCATTCGGGCTGATAGCTGCGCGGTCAAAGCTGGCCGACAAGATCAGCGGCAATGGTGGCGAAAGCAGCAGCGCGCCAACAAGGCCCACGAGCAGGATGCCCACAGCGGCGGCGAGCAGGGTTGGCAGGCGCGGTATCGACATTTGCAATCGTCTCGTCAAGCTAGAGATGCCCATAAGTCTACTGTTGGGGATGCCGCCTGGCAAGTGCGTCAAAGGCGCCCGCTAGCGTCGCGATTGGCCTGTGCTCCATCTGGCTGTGTCTCTTCTGCCCTGCCTGTCTGTGCTAGAATGGTCCGCATCGGCTGCATTGATGAAAAGGTTGCGACTTGCCCGGCTACAAGACTCGCGCACTCAAAGACATCCGCAACGCCAGGCTGCGGCGCGATGGCACCTTCGAGCGCTCCTTGCTGGCGCTGCCCGACCAGGTCGTCTTCCCGCAGGTCATGAGCATGATCCCGCTCAGCTCAAAAGATTATGAGCAGACTGCGCTGGGCGCCAAGCTGCGTGGGCAGACTGTCATCGCCTGCAAACTATCCGCCAGCCCGCAGGGAGCGAACCCGCTCGACCATATACACCACATCGGCACAGAAGTCGCGCTGGGCGAACTCATCAACCTGCCTGGCGAAGGCGCGTATGTCGTGGCGCAGGGACGGCGACGCGTGCAAATCGTAGCGGCGCGGCACGATGAAAACCAGCCTGTCGTCCGCGTCCGTCCACTGGCAGAAAACCCGGCAACAGCCGAAGAGCGCGCGCAGGTCGAGGCGATCTTTGCGCTCTTCCAGCAAAGCAGCCAGTTTCACGAGACCTTATCAGAAAGCGTCGTCAAGTACATCTTGTCGCTGGAAGAACCGGGTTTGCTTTGTGATGCCTTGGCTTCGATTTTGCCGCTGCCCGCCGATGAATTGCAGCAGCTGCTGGAACTGACGGATATCCAGGAACGGCTGGATTTGTTGACCTTGATTTTGTCTGCCGAGCTGCGCGATAGCGAGTTGCGCGACGAGGTGCATTCGCGCTTGCAAGAAGAGATCGCTGCCAACCAGCGCGAAATGTACTTGCGCGAACAACTGCGCGTCATCCAGCAGGAGCTTGGCGAAGGCGATGTCTTCCAGCAAGAGGTGCATGAATTGACAGAGCGCATCGGCAGCGCCAACCTGCCAGCCGATGTCCACGAAAAAGCGCTGAAAGAAGTCTCGCGCCTGAACGCCATCCCGCCCATGTCGCCAGAATCGGGTGTCATTCACACCTACCTGGATCGTCTACTGACGCTGCCCTGGCAAGTCGTGAGCGAAGAGAATCTGGACCTGGCGCATGCCGAAGACATCCTGGAGCAGGCGCATTACGGGCTGGACAAGGTCAAGGCGCGCATCATCGAGCATATTGCCGTGCGCAAGCTGGCAAGGGACAAAATGAAGAGCCCCATCTTGTGTTTTGTTGGTCCGCCCGGTGTCGGCAAGACATCGCTGGGCAAGAGCATAGCCGATGCCTTGGGCTGCAAGTTTTTGCGCATCAGCCTGGGTGGCGTGCGCGACGAAGCAGAGATTCGCGGGCACCGGCGCACCTACATTGGCTCCATGCCTGGCCGGATCTTGCAGCAGATGGAACGCGCCGAATCGATCAATCCCGTATTTATGTTGGACGAAATCGACAAAATGAGTTCCGATTTTCGCGGCGACCCAGCCTCAGCCATGCTGGAATTGCTCGACCCCGAACAAAATAGCAACTTCGTCGACCATTACCTGGAAGTGGCGTACGACCTGTCCAAGGTGACCTTCATCACCACCGCCAACGACTTGTACGCCATCCCCGAGGCGCTGGAAGATCGTCTGGAAGTCATCGATTTCAAGGGCTATTCAGAAGAAGAAAAGATCGAGATTGCGCGGCGTTTTTTGATCCCCAAGCAGTTGGAAGCCAATGGAATCGGCGAGGCGGGCATTCGCTTCTCGAAGGCAGCGCTGCAGCAGATCATCCGCCATTACACATACGAAAGCGGCGTGCGCAACCTGGAACGCGAAATCGCCAAAGTCTGCCGCAAGACAGCGCGCAAGGTGGCGGCCGAACTTGCCTATCCACGGCGCATCCTGCCCGCCACGGTCGAGAAGCTGCTGGGTCCGCCCAGGGTGCTGGATTCCAAAGTCAATCGCAGCAACGCGGTTGGCATCGTCAGCGGGCTGGTGTGGACGCCCAACGGCGGCGAGATCCAAACAGTCGAAGTGACGCTGGTGCCCGGCAAAGGCAACATGCTGCTGACCGGGCAGTTGGGCGATGTGCTGCAAGAGTCGGCGCATATAGCCCTGAGCTACCTGCGGGCGCGCGCAGCGCAATTCAACTTGCCAGCAGACTGCTTCGAAAATGTTGATATTCACATCCATATGCCCGAAGGCGCCGTGCCCAAAGATGGTCCCTCGGCGGGCATCACCCTGACGACGGCGCTAATCTCGGCATTCACCGACCGGCCTGCCAATGCCGATATCGCCATGACGGGCGAGATCACCCTGCGCGGGACGATTCTGCCAGTGGGCGGCGTCGTAGAAAAGATCCTGGCAGCCCGGCGGCGCAACATCCCGCAGATCATCCTGCCCAAAGAAAATCGCAAAGATTTGCACGATCTGCCCAAAGCCGTGCTGCGCGATGTGCAGATCCGTTTCGTCGATGACATGCAGCAAGCGCTGGAGCTCGTCTTGCTGGCAGCGGCGGAAAAATGCCAGCCAGAGCCCGGCGCGCCGGATTGATGCGCCAACCAGTCATGGCGATGCTGCGCAGGTTGCAACTGGTCATCGCCCTGCTCTTGCTGGGGGCCTGCAGCGCGCTCAGCCAGCCGCCCGCCACGCCCACCGCCACCGCGACGCCAACCTTACGGCCAAGCGACACGCCCACCGCCACTTTTACCCCTTCCGCGACCCCTTCTGCGACCCCAACCGCCACGCCGACAGCCAGCGACACACCAAGCCTTACGCCCAGGCCAAGCCTGACGCCCACGCCAAGCCTGACCCCGCCACCATCTGCCCAACTGGTCTTTGACAACTGGCAGCTCAGCGACCTGCCAGAAGCGATCCGCGACGGCATAAGCAGCCCGCTAGTGGCATTTATCAGCGCCAACCACCAACAGACCATCGGCAATATCGCCACGGCGCAGCCTTTCACTGGCGTCCAGACGCTCTACTTCGCCTCACCGGCGCGCGCATTCCGCCGCATCCCGGTGCTGGAACTGGAATCGGCGCAGCTGCTGGAGGTTTTTCTGGCGCCACGCGGCAATGCTTTGGCATTTGCGCGCTTGGATGACAACCCGAGCCGGGCTGGCTTGTACATTCTCAACATGAGCCTGGGGCTTGTCGCGCGTGTGCTGCCGGGCGAGAATCCTTTGCTGCAGCGCAGCATTTATTCCGAACCCAGCTTTTCTCCCGATGGCTCGCAAATGGCCTTGACAGTCGCTTCGGGCTTTGATCTGGATATCTTCCTTGTCGACATGGCTGACGGCAGCAGCGCCAGGCTCAGTCGCAGCGGTTCGCATGAATTCTGGCCAAGCTGGTCGCCAGATGGGCGCAGCATCGCCTTTGTTTCCGACCGCGCCACTTGCCCCAGCTGGGACCCAAACCAGCCGGCTGCCTGCGATGCGCGCGCGCAGCTGCCCCCCAATGGCGGGCATATTTTTCTGCACGAGTTGGCCAGCGGCGCAGAAACCCGTTTGTCCGATGTCAAGACACACGAACCGCCAAGCTGGATTAACGAATCGCTGTTGGCATTTTCCAGCGGCAACCCGTTTGATCTGCTCAATCCACAGCGGCGCATTTGGCAGGCAAATATCGTAAGTGGCGAAGTGCGCGAGGTTCGCTTGCCTGGCGAGCCAACAGCCAGCTATTTGTCCGAAGTCTGGTCGCCCAGCGGCATCCGTGTCTTGGTGCAGCGGGCGGACGCCGGCAATCGCGCTGCTCTGCTGCTGGCGGATGGGACATTGGTGGCAGAAGATAGCAGCCTGGCCTTCCCGCGCTTTGGCATGCTGGCAGATTGGTCGCCCAACGGCGGCAGGCTGGCGATTGGCGGCAGCGGTGGCAATTGCCCGTATGGCGTGCGCGTCAAGAATGGCGCATTCGCATCGGTCGCGACTGGCAATCCCCCGCCGACCATGTGCGACCCGCATTATTCGCCAGATGGCGAGTACCTGGCATTCAGCGGCGTCAATCCGCGCGTGGATGGGCGCAACGATGTGTATATCGCCAGCGCCAACGGATTCGGCGCGACCAGCCTGACCAGCGACTTGCGGGGCCAGATCAAGCTGATCGGCTGGGTGGGCGGCTGACCATAGCCCCAAACAGCGGCGGCTGCTAGACTGACAGCCTGCACAAGAGCCAGGCGGATGAATCCAGAGAAGGAAGCTGCCATGACACTGTTCGCAGGAAAAACAGCCTTGGTCACAGGCGGGAGTCGCGGCATCGGACGGGCGATCTGCCTGGAATTGGCGGCTGGCGGCGCAACTGTGCTGGTCAACTATCAGCGCAGCGGCGAGGCGGCAGCGGCGGTCGTGGCGGAAATCGCAGCCCATGGCGGCGAGGCGAGCGCGCTGCAAGCCGATGTCAGCGACGAAGCGCAGGTTGCGCAGCTTTTCAAACAAGCCCGAGCGCTGGCGGGGGGGCTGGATATCCTCGTCAACAACGCCGGCATGACGCGCGACAATGTGATTATGATGATGAAGCCCACCGACTTTGACGATGTGCTGGCGACAAACTTGCGCAGTTGCTGGCTGTGTTGCAAAGCCGCGGCGCGCCTGATGATGCGCAAACGCAGCGGCAGCATCGTCAATATCACCAGCGTGGTCGGCATCGCTGGCAATGGCGGGCAGACCAATTATGCCGCCAGCAAAGC
Organism: Anaerolineae bacterium; assembly: GCA_022824565.1. Taxonomy (GTDB): domain Bacteria; phylum Chloroflexota; class Anaerolineae; order Aggregatilineales; family Phototrophicaceae; genus UBA6055. The sequence goes on from JAJDZQ010000018.1 coordinate 33,175, forward strand.
CGGAATCATCGGCTTGACCAAGTCACTGGCGAAGGAGTTGGCGGTTCGCGGCGTGCGCGTGAATGCGCTTGCGCCAGGCTTCGTAGATACCGACATGACAGCCAGCCTGTCTCCCGAGCATAAACAAAGCGCGCTTGCGGCGATTCCTTTGGGCAGGCTGGGCGCGCCAGAAGATATCGCCAATGCAGTCGCATTCCTGGCGTCGGACCAAGCCGCCTATATCACCGGGCAGACCCTGGTGGTCGATGGCGGCATGGTGATGTGAAGCCAGCGGAGGGTGCCAATGAGCAGCATATTCGCAAAGATTATCGCCCGCGAGATCCCGGCTGATATCGTCTATGAAGACGAGCTGGTGTTGGCATTTCGTGATATTGCGCCACAAGCGCCCGTGCACATTCTACTCATTCCCAAGCGCGAGATCGCCACCGCCAACGATGTCACGCCCGCGGACGAAGCAGCTTTGGGCAGGCTGATGCTGGTCGCTGCCAAGCTCGCAGCTATAGAAGGTATCGCCGAAGACGGCTATCGGCTACTCATCAACTGCAACGAGCATGGCGGGCAAGAAGTCTTCCACCTGCACATGCACTTGGTGGGCGGGCGCAGTCTGGGACCCATGCTGGCGAAGTAACTCCGCAGTTATCTACCCCATCCCCCTC
>JAJDZQ010000113.1 GCA_022824565.1 Anaerolineae bacterium
ATTTGACAATACGCGCATGCTGTTGATCAGCTGCCAGCCCAACAACGCAGACGCCGGCTCTACCGAACATTATGTCTTCGTGCCGCACGGGTCTGCGCCAGATGCCAGCCAACTGGAAGACTGGCTGACCCACCTGCCCCAAGCGCCTTCCGATCTGGACATGACAGTCATGACGATGTCTGCGCCGCAATTTGTCCCGCCCACAACCGACAGTCGGTCACAGCGCATTGACTGGCTCTTGAAAAAGCTGGCTGATGGCGAGCTCGAAACTGCTTTGACGCTGTTGAGCGCCTTGATCGCTGAACGCCACTTGGCATTTGCTGGCTTTCCGCAAGATTTTATGGCGCGCCTGGAACTGGTCGCGGGCTTGCAAGCGCTGCTGCCTGGCAAGATTGCCGAAAGAATCAGCTTTGCGACTCATGCGCCGGTCTCGTTCCAGCATGCGCCACAGCTGACCTTTGCCGACAGCGCCAATTCGGACGATTTCCTCGTGGAATGGGGCGCTCCGCTAACATACGAAGCCGCGAAAACGCATCCGTACCTCGACTTGCTGCGTTCGCTGTGGCAGGGCGATGCGCAGGCGCTCGCACAAGAACTCCAGCAGTTGGATGGCCTGGTTGACGATGCAGACAGCGGCCTGGCTGCGGCATTGGCAGCCGTAACAAGCCGGTATCGGTTGGACAAGCAAGTGGCCGAAAGCAGCGAGGTGGAAACAGCAGCCTTGCTGGCGGCGGTGGATGGCGGCGCGCCACCAACAGGCGAGTTGCGGCCTGTGTATTTCGCGCATTTGCTACACAATGCCCTGCACAAACGCGACCGCGCGGCGGGCCGGCGAGTCGCCGAAGAAATGGCGAGCGACCCCCAACTGCAAGAGCGGCTTCTGCGCGATCTGGACACCATGCTGGACAACCAGCCCGATGCGGTTTATGTGTTCATCCGCAATCGTTTGATCGACCAGGGCATCGACCGGGGCTGGATCGCGCGATTGCAGGCCGCGGCGCGCAGTTCGCTTGATGTGGCGATTCAAGATGGCGATGGCGGCACCCTGGCGCGTTGGCTCGAGCTGCTCGCCCGCGAACCGCAAAGCTACGAGTTGAGCGACATCTTGCGCGACAGCATGTTGGCCGCCCGCTCGCGCGCCTATGCTGATGGCGAGCTGGGCATGCAGTTAATCTTGATTGCGGCGCGGCGCTTCCCTGATATCGCCGACGAATCGTGCCGCGACGAGCGACTGCTGGCTGCGCTTTCTGAGCCCAGACGGTTGGCGCTGCAATCTCCATCGGCAGCCCACCTCGCTGCGCTGGGCGACCAAGACGCGGGCACATTTTTGCTGGCGCTGCTGCGCGGCCTGCAATCCTGCGACGAGCCGCTGGTTGCGCTGGCGGTGGCGCGGCGATTATGTTCTCTGGAAAACGCGGACGAGCGCATTAGCCTGTCCGCCGAGTATCAGCCCGGCGCGCTCATCTGGCAACTGATGACGCAATCCAGCCACTTGCTGACGGACGATGCGCTGGACTATTTGTTTGCGCGGCTGGTTGCTGGCGACGATCTGGAGCTGACCGCCAAAGCCAGCGAACACCTGGCGGAACGTCAGCAGCTATTTCCACGGTTGACTCGAACGTTGGAGCGCGCAGCCCTGCCGCTGGACAAGCTCATTGCCATCATGAACGGGGTGGCTGGCATCAAGGGCGCGCCGCCACAAGCGCTGGTCGATGCCTTTTTCAGCCTGCTCGACCATTATCACTGGGACGCGCAAGCCCAGCGCATGATGGAAGCGCTGGCGCGGCTGCTTGCCAAACATCCCGAAGCGCAAGCGCCAGACCGTCATCTCTGGAAGCTGTATGAAAGCTGTCGCGCCTTGCAGCTGGAAGTCGGCTGTCGCGTGGCGGTTAGTCAGCTGCTGCGGGAATATGGCGAAGAGGCCGATCCGGCGGCTCTCGTGGGTGGCATCGCCCGCATCTGCCGGCATGTCGACTGGAGCAAAACCCTGCAAGAGCTCGTCAATGACTGGTGGCGCGCTTATACGCAGTCGCTGGCCTTGGCGCAGCTGCAACGGCTCGAGCGCGAACTGGACGGACAGCGACAGCTCGAGCCGCAAAAGCAGATCCTGAAGACGGCGCTGGCCATGCGGCGTTGGCTGCACAGCCGCGACGCAGTTGACTTCGCCGCAGCCATCAATACCGCTTTCATCATTGTCGAGCAGTTCGCCGATGCCTTTGATGGCGCGCCTATCGAGATCGACTCCCGCACCATCCGCAGCGAAGTCGACGCGCTCAGCCAGGCGTTGACCAGCGAGCAGCGGCATATTCTGGCGACCAACCTGCGCAACCTGTCGCAATGTATCACGCAGATGGCAGAAAACCGCAGCAAACCCTCGCTTATCCGCAGCGACGACAGCATCGACCGCCAACTGATGCACGGCGAGGCGCAGCCACATGGCGCGATAGACATGATGAAATGGCTGGCCGGTTATCTGGACGGCGCGCATCAGTCCGAGGGGGAATGAATGCCGTGCCTTGCGAGTTGAGCGCTGCTTGGTAAGAATAGTCTGCTATGGAAAAGCTCTTTGCATACGGCACATTGTGCGACCCAGCCACCCAGGAACGACTGTTGGGACGGCTGCTGGGCGATGGCGCGCCCGATACATTGCGTGGCTATCGGCTGTCGCGTCTGCGCGGCATACACCATGACTATACAATCGTGCAGCCCAAAGCTGGCTCGACCGTCTCTGGGCGCCTCTACGAAGTAACCCGCGAAGAATTGGCGCTCCTGGATGTGTACGAGGGCGAGGCCTATCAGCGCGTCAGCGTAACCCTGATGAGCAAAACGCGCGCCTGGCTCTATTGCGAAAATCCGCGTTCCCGCTTCAGCCATCATATCGAGCCGCTGGAAAGCGAATGACCAGGAGAACTGCCAAATGACGACTCTGGGCATCGGCATCATTGGCATGGGCTGGATGGGCCAGGTGCACGCCCGTTCTTACAGCCTGGTTAGGCAGCGCTTCCCGGCTGGCGGCGTGGCAGCGCGGCTGGTCGTCTGCTCGGACAATGTGGCAGACCGCGCAGAAGCGGCGCGCGACCTGCTGGGCTTCGAGCGGTCTACAGACGATTGGCAAGCTGTCATTGCCGATCCAGCGGTAGACATCGTCAACATCGCTACGCCCAATCACCTGCACTTGCCCATCGTGGCGGCGGCTGCACAGGCGGGCAAGCACATCTTCTGCGAGAAGCCAGTTGGGCGAGAGCCGGGCGAAACAGCACAGATTGAAGCGCTGGCGAGGCGGGCGGGCATACACAGTTTTGTTGGCTTCAATTATCGCTGGGCGCCGCTGGTGATGCACGCGCGCGAGCTTATCCAACAAGGCAAAATCGGCGCAATCCAACAGTATCGCGGGCGCTTCTTCAGCATGTATGGCAGCGACCCGCTGGGTTTGCTGTCCTGGCGCTTTGACGAGGCTGTCTCTGGCTATGGCGTGCTGGGCGATATCATGGCGCATGTGACCGATATGGCGCTGTATTTGTGCGGAGGAGTGAAGCAACTGGTCAGCAATGCGCATACTTTCATCGCCGAACGACCGCTGCCAGTGCCGGGCCGGGGCACGCATTATTCTCGCGGCGCTCCCGATGACCCCAAAGGACCCGTCAGCAACGAAGATTATGTGGGCGCGCTGGTAGAATTTGAGAATGGGGCGCGCGGCAGCTTGGAAGTTTCGCGCACGATATTTGGTCCCAAGAATCAATTCGGGTTCGAGCTAAATGGCACGCGCGGCGCAATAAGCTGGGACTTTGAGCGCATGAACGAGCTACAGCTCTATTTGCCGGGGGACGATGGAAGCCACGATGGCTATATGCGGCTGGTGGGCGGCGACCGCTATGCCTACCACGGCAATTTTAACCCTGGCGATGGCAGCGGCCTCGGTTATGAAGATATGAAAGTGATCGAAGCCTATCAGTTTTTGAAAGCGGTGGCAGCTGGCAAGTCCCGCGCGCCCAACCTGGCCGATGCGCTGGCTGTGGCCGATGTGCATGCCGCCATGATTCGCTCCTGGCAAAGCGGCGGCTGGGAAGCAGTGACGAGCGCGCGCCTGGCGTGACTTTGCCGGCGTTGCCTGCCCACAAGAGCCTCCTGTGAAGTCGGTGGTCGGGGCGCAAAGACGATCGGGTACTGCGCGCGCCTGAACGACACCCCTACATCTTGCTCGATTTCTGCCTATTTGATCCCAATATGTTGAGTCGGTTGCTGCTGCCCGCTCCCTACGCTTGACTGCGGCTAGAGCTAAATGTAGACTATAGTCTACAAATTGGCATTTTAGCTTGCGTGTGGTGTTGGGGAAGTTCATGAGAAAACTCAGTTGCGCCATCTTGTGTATCGGTCTTTGGCTTGTCCAGGCGCAGGCGCAGGCGCAAATTGAAATCAAGCCGGAAGAAAGATGTTCCGAGTATTTGCGAGAAGATTATGCTTATCCGCAAAGCCTTGAAGCGCGGATTGCGGAAATTAACCTCGGTGGCAGCATCGTCAGCCCGTACACCAATGAAGCATTTGCCAGCCTAGAAGATACGGACATCGAGCACATTGTCGCGATATCGGAAGCGCACGATAGCGGGCTTTGTGGCGCTGGTGTAGAAAAGCGGCAAGAATTCGCCCAAGACTTGCAGAACCTGACGCTCGCAAGCCCCCATGTCAATCGAAATCTAAAGAATGACAAGGACTTCGCCCATTGGCAGCCCGCTGAAAATGCTTGCTGGTACGCGCATACGATTCTGAAGGTGAAAGCAAAATACAGGCTTTCCATCGACGCGAGCGAGGCGGCCGCTCTGCTTAATGCCATAGCGCATTGTTTCACTGTGCTTTTGGAGATGCCCGAGCAGGCATCCTTTCCCGAGCAGATAGTGATTCTCGAGAAAGCAGATTTCCCCGAGCCGGAAGCCCTGGGCGATCCTCTTGACCTCTACGACGATAATGACAATGGCAGGATCACCTGTGCCGAAGCGCGCCAGCATGGTATCGCTCCCGTACACAGCGACCATCCCGCCTTTCAATTTATGCGCGATGCGGATGGCGACGGCATCGTCTGCGAATAATCCCGCGGCTGGCAGGCACTTTCCTATAGCGCCATCGGAGGAGTTGGGCTAAAGTGCCTAGCGTCAATGAGCGCGATAGTGGAAAGCCATGCCTGATCTCGGCCTGCGCGGCAGATTGTTCACGCTGTTAGACGACCCCTTCTTGCAGGCGCAGTCCGATTGCGTCTACAGCTGCGAAGATGGGCTGATCATCATCCGCGCTGGCCAGATCGTGGCGGTCGGCGATTATGCGAGCCTGCGCGGGCGCATGTCTGCAGGCGCTGAACTGCGACATTATCCAGATTCGCTATTGCTGCCAGGTTTCATCGACGCCCACATCCATTATCCGCAAGTCGAAATCATCGGCTCGTTTGGGACACAGCTGCTGGAGTGGCTGCAAAAGTACACCTTCCCGGCCGAAGCCAAATTCAGCGACCCCGCGCATGCCCGGCGCATCGCCGATTTCTTCATGACGGAGCTGCTGCGCAATGGCACCACATCGGCATCGGTCTTTTGCACATCTGCGCCTGGCTCGGTCGCTGCCATCTTTGCCGCGGCGCATGCTATCAATATGCAGATTCTGGCTGGCAAAATGATGATGGACCGCCATGCCCCCGCGAACCTCCTGGACACCGCGCAAGCCAGCTATGACGATTCCAAGCGCCTGATCGAACATTGGCACGGACAGGGACGATGTCTCTATACGGTGACACCGCGTTTTGCGCTGACCAGCAGCCCGCGGCAATTGGAGCTGGCCAGCGCTTTGCTGAGCGAATACAGCGACCTGCGCCTGCAATCGCATATTTCAGAAAATCTCGCTGAGGTGGCTCGCGCAAAAGAACTCTTCCCCGAGCGCGCGCATTATACCGATATTTACGAGTATTACGGCTTGCTTGACGAGCGAGCGATCTATGGGCACGGCATTCACTTGAGCGAGGGCGAATTGCGGCGCTTCTACGAGACCGGCGCCAAGATTGCGCATTGCCCGACATCCAACTTTTTTATCGGCAGCGGCCTCTTCGATATGGCGCGAGTGCGGGATGCGGCGCGTCCGATCACAGTGGGCTTGGGAACCGATGTCGGCGGCGGCACCAGCTTCTCCATGTTGAAGACGATGAGCGCGGCTTATCAGATGGCGCAGTTGCGCGGCAACAGCCTGACAGCGACGCAGTGTTATTACCTGGCGACATTGGGCAGCGCGGAATCGCTGGGGATCGCGGGGCAGGTCGGCAGTCTGCAAGCGGGCCGCGCGGCCGATATCATCGTGCTCGATCCACAGGCGACGCCATTGCTGCGGCTGCGGGCGGATGTCGCCGAAACGTTGGATGAGCTGTTGTTTGCGCTTTTGATCTGCGCCGATGATCGGGCGGTGGCGGCAACCTATGTGGCGGGCGAATTGGTCTATGAGCGCGATTGACCTACCCTGATCTCGCTCAACACGACATGATCCGCGTTTGCAACCGGCAGCCGGGCGAAGGGATCGGCCGAGTCGTACAGGCTCAAGATCAGCCGATAGTCACCAGCGGGCAAGTCCGCAGGGATTTCGAGCGCGTGCTGATCGACAATCAGCGCGCCGGTCTGCCAGCCGGTTGTGGGTTCTGCGCCGCCAGCTGGTTCGCTGTCGCGCTGCGCCACCAAAACGCCCGCTGCGTCCAGCAACTGCACTGAAATCTTGTAGCGACTGTTCACGGGCTGCCGCGCCGACCAGGTCAACCGCGCCAGTATCAATTCTCCCGCCGAAAGCACGGGCGAATTCAATGCGTAGGCTTGCAGCGTGATGGCCTTCCCGAATGACCAGCCGGTGGAGATCGGCTCGTCCAGGTCGGCGGGAGCGGCATATCGCAAGTAGCGCAGGTCGCCCACCCAGCGGTCGCTGATTTCGAAGGCTTGGCGGTTTAGTGTGTCTTCGACCACTTGACGCGGGTCTTGCTCGCGAGCGCCATACAAGATCACATGCAGGCGGTCGTGCCGGTTGATGATGTCGCCGATTTCGCTGCGGATGGCCTCATCATCATCGCGCGTGCTGGGGGCGGCATAGGTGGGCGCGCTGCCACGGTAATAGTAGCTGAGCAGGTCGACCAAGCCGGGCGCGCTGTAAATTAGGCCATCGTCCGGGCGCAGGTCGTCTGCGATTTCCTGCACGAGCCCGCGCATGTCGTCGCGTTGGAAGTCGCTATGCTGATAGAAGTTGTCCAGCCCCGCCAGCATGGTCAGCAAGATCGCCCCCAGCGCCAGCCCAGCCGCCAGTCTGGCCCACAGCCGCTGCCACATCACCCAGACGCCACGCCCCAGCAGCAGCGCAAAGGCCAATTGGGCCGGCAGCAGAAAGCGCAGATAACGCGTCGTCAATTCCAGGCTCACATAGGGAACAACCGAGACGCCCAGCCACGCCAGGGGCAGCAGCAAGCGCCACCAGCCACGCCTGACGCCCAGTGGCAGCAGAGCCGCCAGCAACAAGAGGCAAAAAGCCAGCCAGGCCAAGCCCATATCCAGCGCATAATTGCTGCCAAAGGCGAAGTGCCCGGCGATGATTTGCAGAACTTCGTCGGACGGGACGACCTGCGCGCGGTTGGGTCTGGAAAAAACTTGTTGCAAAGAGTGTGGCAGCCAGGGCAAAAAAAGCAGCACAGCCAGGCAATTCGCCAGCGCATAATCAATCAATACCTGCCCGAACCCCTCCCCCAGCCCTGTCAGGGAAAACCCCTCCCCGTCAGGACAGGGAGGGTAGCCAATGCTTGCTTCTCCCTGGCCTGTCGGGAGCAACCCCTCCCCCTGACCTGTCGGGGAAAACCCCTCCCCCAGCCCCTCCCCGTCAGGACGGAGAGGGTAGCCAATGCTTGCTTCTCCTTGACCTGTCGAGGGGACCGAGGGGGGTGCTGCCGAGGGGAGTAATCGCAGCAGCCACAGCCCGCTCAGCAGCGCTTGCCCGAGCATGACCAGCGCGAACACAACCTGCGTGTACATGCCCAGCGCGTTGACCAAGCCAAAAACCACGATGGTCCGCGCCCGCCAGCCCCGCCCATCCAGAATGCGGATGAAGAGACACATGCTGGCGCCAGCGATGGCTGTCAGCATGGCATACATGCGCGCCTCTTGCGCATAGCCGATACTGAAGCTGTTGAGCGCCACCAGAGCGGCAGCCGCCACACCCGCCAGCCGGCCATAGAGCCGAGCGCCCAGCGCATATGCCAATGCTACGCTGAGGATGCTGAACAGCGCCGAAGGCAGACGCAGCGCAAATTCGGAATCGCCGGCTACATCTGTCCAGCCAGCCAGCAGCACAAAATAGGCGGGCGTATGCACATTGACTTGCAGCAGCGGGATCAGCTCAGTCAGGCTGCGCGCGCTATGGGCGGCTGTTATGCCTTCGTCATACCAGAGCGACTGCGCATCCAGCCGGTGAAAACGCGCCGCGGCCGCCAGCAGCAATACCGCCAGCATCAACAAAGACGCAAGTTGTCTCACGCGATTCATGCGCAACCCAGACCGGCGCAGGGGCGATCTACCCGGTCGCCCGTTCTCGCCCGCTTCATCGCGACCGTCCACGCAGAGCGGCAACCAGCCAGACCAGCCCAACCAGCCCGAGCGACAATCCCAGCGCCAGCCAGGCCAGCAACCGGGAATCGCCGCGGTCATAGACGACGATCTCGTCCACCACCAGGGGACCAGCGCCGAAGTGGATTTGTTGCGTCTGTGCCAAACCAGCCGAGATAGGCACCGGTTTGATGCGCCACTGCGCCGAACCCACAGCCCGCCAGCGGATCGTCAACGCCGTGCCATGCGCGCGAAAAGATAGGTCCTCTGCAAAAGCCTGCGCCCGCCCAAAACGCGCCGTTTCGTCCAACAGCGCTTCGCCCAAGCCGATCTGCCAGGTTTCGGCTTGATGCGTGCCGCGGTAAAGCGTTGGCTGCTGGCTGCCGATGTAGTTCGCTACGCTGTCATAAATGGGCAGCGGCGTGAAGCTGGGTTTGTCGGGCTGGTAGTCTGGCTCGACCATGCGGAAGTAGTAGAAGGCTTGCCCGGCTTCAAAAGGATCGGGGCGGGTGAAAAACCAGTACATGGTATTGCCCACCCAGGTCCAGTCTCGCTCTCGCCGCTCATAAAACAGCGGCATATATTGCGCGGCTTGTTGCTGCGTGACATTGCCATAGTTCGCATAGCCGACGATCTGCTCGGGCGGCAAGGCGGCATCCAGCGTGGCATTCCAGGCGACTTCGCTCAGCCAGATCGGCTTGTGCGCATCGCCATTGCGCACCATGATGTCGCGATAAAAAGTATGCCGGGCGACATTGACAGAAGTCGCGCGCAGCCGCTGGTCGGTGGGTCCGCTGCGCAAGCCATAGCCCTGCGCCGAAAGCACATCAAAGCATGCGCCCGCGCCATGATCATAGAGCGCTTGCAAATAGACCAGGTCGCTCATGCCCCAATAGCCGTCCAGGGCGATTGTCTGGGCGATGGCGCCGCTGACGACAACGATAGCGGGGTCGATAGCTTTCAATGCGTCGTAGGTTCTGCAGAGCATTTGGGCATAGCCAGCCGGGTCGACAGGATTATCGCCCCATTCGGGATAGATATTGGGTTCGTTCCAGATTTGATAGTGCGTGATGCGCCCACGATAGCGACTTGCCACCGCGACAGCAAAATTGACGAAGTCCTGCAAGTCATCGGGCGGAGCAAGGTCCAGCTCGTCGGGGTTGGCGCGCGACCAGCGGGGCGGATTGCTCAAGCGCACCAGCAAGCGCAAACCATGTCGTTCGCTCAGATCGACAATCTGGTCGTATTTCAGCCAGGCGTCAATCGTATCGCGGATGCCATCGCCATCGCGGTCGAGGCGGCTGTCGGTGTATTGTCCGCGCCCGTCGGTTTCGATGTCTTCCCAGGGAAATTCTTGCCGCAGCCAGCGAAATCCTGCCGCGTGAATCATCCGCAGCATGGCTTCGATCTTGTCTGCCTCGACCTCCTGCTGCAAGAATGTATTGATGCCATACGGCACATCGGCTTTGTGATCGATGGCGGCGAGCGGGTCGGTAGCCAGCGGATGACGAAGCAGGTTGCCAGCGACTTCCACCAAACCGCGCAGCTGGGCGAGCGGCGTTTCTTCGCCAGTCTGCGACCAGATGAATTGCCAGGCCAGCCCGCGAAAGTGCAAGTCCAGCCCAAGCAAGCTGATGGCGACGAGGAACAAAACGACGAGTCTGCGCATGAGACGAATTATACGGGATGAATGGACGTTGCGTGGTCTGAAACAGGCGGCGCTCTATTTGGCAGCCAGGCAATAGTATGCTTTACTTGCATTGAGAATCAGCGAGATTGCCCATGTTGCGCAAGCTTTGCCTCTTCGCGCTGCTGTTGACCCAGTCAATCGTCGGCGCGCAAGCCACGATCGAATCGGCAGATTGCGCTGCCCAGCCGCCCGGCACAGTCGCCAGCTGCGGATATGTAGCCCTGCCACAAGACTATGCAGATGCCGCAGGCGGACGCGTCGAGATCTATTACACGCAGATCCACAGCCGCGGGGACACTCCCGACCCGTTGGTCTACCTGGTTGGCGGACCAGGCAGCAGCGGCACGCATCTCTTGCCCGTCAGCTATGAGAAATACTTGCAGGCCTTCGCCGCAGAACGCGACATCATCATCATCGACCAGCGCGGCACTGGCTTGTCCAATCCGCCTCTGTATTGCCGCGAAGCGCTCTTCCGGCTGGGCGACATCTTGGAAAGTCCGCACGAAGAACATGCCGAGCTGTTGCTGGAAATCCTGGGTGATTGTCAACGGCGGCTAGCCAAGCGGGGAGTGCAATTCGCTACCTATCATAGCGCGAACATCGCTCGCGATGTGGTCAATGTGCTGCTGGCGCTGGGGTATGAGCGCTGGAATCTGGTGGGCGTCTCGTATGGCACGAAGCTGGCGCTGACGATGATGCGCGACTATCCGCAATTCCTGCGCAGCGTCATCCTGGATTCAGTCTATCCGCCGCAAGCCGATATTTATATGGATGCCTATTACAGCGGCGAGCGCGCGCTGGATGTGCTTTTTGAGGCTTGTGCTGCCTCGCCCGGCTGCAACGCCCGCTATCCCAACCTGCGCGCTGTGTTTTATCGCTTGTATGCCCAACTGAACGACATGCCGATGCTGGCGGACTATCAGCTGCCCGACTCGCGCCGCGTGACCATCGAAATCAGCGGCTATCGGCTCTATGACTGGGTCTTCAGCTGGCTCTACGAGGTCGATGCCATTCGGCTGATCCCCAAACTGGTATTTGAGTTGGCGAGTGGACGGACGCGCTCGGTCGTTCCCATGGGCGCGCTATTCGAGCAATCGATGGTCACGCTCAGCCTGGGGATGCACTACGCCGTACAATGCCAAGAAGAATATGGAACGGCGCAGCGGGATTATGCGAGTCTGGTGGCGGCGCATCCTCATCTGCGCGGATTCCTGGCCTACCCGGTCGAAGGCCAGGCGACCTTGCCGCAGCTGTGCGAGCTATGGGGCGGTTTGGCAAGGCCCGACAAGGTCAACCAGGCTGTGCACAGCGATGTGCCGGCTTTGCTGCTTTCGGGCAATTATGACCCCATCACGCCGCCGGCCTATGCGGATATCGCAGCCAGGACCTTGTCGAGAGCGCATGCCTATGTATTGCCGCATGTGGCGCACGCGGTTCTGCGCTCCGATGATTGCGCGGTTGATATCGCTGTCGCCTTCATCAGCGCGCCGCTGGTCGAGCCAGACAGCCGTTGCATCGAGCGCACCCAGCCCCTGCGCTTCCGCTAACGCAGCGTCGGGATGTGCTATGTCATAGCGGCGACAGACCGGCTACAATGCCTTGACATCCACCAGCCGACCCAACGAGTTGCCCGCATGATCACATTGGATGACATCCGCGCCGCCGCCGAGGTGGCCGCTCCCTACACCATCCGTACCCCACAGCGCGCTTCGCCTGCCTTGAGCCAGCGACTGGGCTGCCAGGTTTCGCTGAAACTGGAGATGGTCCAACACAGCGGCTCTTTCAAAACGCGCGGGGCATTTCATCAGATGCTGGCGCTGGGCGATGCTGCGCTGGGACGCGGCGTGGTTGCCGTCAGCGGTGGCAACTTTGCCAGGGCGGTGGCTTATTGCAGCGGCGTTTTGGGTGTGGATGCCATTGTCTGTATGCCACAAAATGCGCCAGCGGGCTCCATCGCTGCCACACGCGATTACGGCGCAGAAGTGGAGCTGCTGCCCGATGCGGTGGCGGCTTTTGCGCGCGCCGATGAGCTGGCTGCGGCTGGTCGCAGCGCCCTGCATCCTTTTGACAATCGCGAACAAATGGCGGGCAACGGCAGCGTGGCGCTGGAGATCTTGCAAGATTGCCCGGACTTGACCGACATTATCGTCAGCATTGGCGGCGGCGGGTTGATCGCAGGAGTCATCGCGGCGGTCATGGCGCAGAAGCCGGACCTGCGCGTCTGGGGTGTCGAGCCGATCAAAGCGCCGACCATGCAGCGAGCGCTGGCGGCGGGAGAGATCGTCAATATCGTGCCCGGCTCGCTATCGGCCACGCTGGGCGGACCTTTTGTTGGACAGGCGGCGCTGGACTTGTGCCAGGCGCATCTGGAAGACCTCGTCCTGGTCAGCGATATGGAGATGATCGCCGCCCAACAGTGGTTTATCCAGCACGAAGACCTGCAGCCGGAATTGGCGGCGACCAGCACCCTGGCCGCGGCTTTGCGCATCAAAGACCGTCTGCCTGCCGATGCCCATCTGGCGCTTTTGATCTGCGGCTGCAACGACTCGGACGCAGATATCGCGCGTTATGCGAGACTGCTGGAGGAGTAACTCTTTCTGTCTGCAATTCTGGAAGGGGGAGGCTGACCCCCACCCCAAACCCCTCCCCCAAAATGAGGGAGGGGCTTTTCACACCCCATCAATCCACCTGTCGGGTCGGGAGGAGCATAAGGCATTGGCTACCCTCTCCGTCCCGACGGGGAGGGGCTGGGGGAGGGGTTGGCTTTGACCCCCTCAGTCCCCACGACGGGTCAGGGGGAGGGGTTCAACCGCCAGTTCACGATGTCGTAGGCCATGACGCATC
>JAJDZQ010000016.1 GCA_022824565.1 Anaerolineae bacterium
AGCTGTCCACTGATACAATACTCGTAGATTCATCGGTTTCACCTTTCTTACATGAGAGTGAGGGAGTGTTGCCGATGAATCTTTGTCTTAAAAGTGACTTAGCGCCAATCAAATTCAGACTAAAACTGTGGTGTCGTCAGCTCATTTTGGGGGAGGGGTTTGGGGTGGGGGTCAGCTTCCCCCTGACTTGTCGGGGGGATTGAGGGGTCTAGTTGCGCGCCGCGCGCACCGCCACGAAGGTGAAAGCCAGCAAGCTGCCGAAGTACAAGACCGCCCCCGCCCAGGTCAATGAGTTGCCGCCGCCTGCGTACATCATGAAAGCCGCCGCCACCGTCAGCACGCCGATGATCATCACCACCGGCTGTTTGATCGACGATTTCAAGGCGCCGACAGCCGAGGTGGTGGCGCGTTCGATATAGCCATGCTCTTCCAGCCGCTGGCGCGATTCTGGGTCGACCTCGCGATAGCCGCCGCGCAGATAGTCGAAGGTCTGCTGCAAGCCAAATTCGATGGAGCTGGTCTCGGGATGCAGCAATAGCACGGGCGTATCGGTGCGCTCGGCGATTACCATGGAGGTGTTGCCGCCGGTGAACCGTTGGCTCACGCGGGTCTCGCGCGTTGCCCCCAGCACCACATAATCGTACTCCTCCGCCGCCTGCACGATCGCATCGATTCGGTCGGAGCTTTGTTCCAGCAGCAGATTGACCTGCTTGCCAGCCACTTTGACGGCATCGATTTGGCGTTGCAAGGCGCGTGTTGTGCGCTCACGTTGGGCGGAGCTCGCGTCTGCCGAGAATACATGCAACAGGTCTAGCTGCAAGTCGGCGGAGAATTGCTGGACAAGCCCCAGCGAATACACGACCTGGCGCGGTTCGGCCACGGGCAGCAGGATGCGCGTTGCGGCGGCGCTATCACCGGGCTGCAGCATCATCACATCGCAGTTGATCTCGGACAGCACGCGGTCGATATTGGGTCCCAACGTGGTTTTGCCTTCTACATTCATGGTGCCCCGCCAGCCGATGACCACCAGATCGGCATGCTGCTCGCGCGCAGTGTCGATGATGGCGGGGGCGACGCGCCGCGCCACCCTCACGATGTATTCAACCGCCACATCTTCATCGGCGACCATGTCGATGGCTTGCTTTTGCAGCGCATCGCTGGCTTGCAGATAGCGGTAGCCAGACGAAAGCGGCGTCGGCGAGGGCACCGTGACAATATGCAGCAAGGTCACCTTGCCATCGTGCAGCTTGGCGGCGTGCACAGCCGGCGGCAGCAACGTCGTCAACGAATCGGGATTGGCGACCGGCACCAGCACGCGATAGGGCGCATCAAGCACCGGCGTCAGCAACTCGGTTTGCTGGACAACTGGCGTGCGATGGGCGCGCTCTTGACGCGGATGCGCATAGAAAAAGTAGATCAAAAACCCACTGCCGATCCACACCGCCGCGAAGACCCAGGCGATGATCGACACATTGAAGAGCGACAATACCAGCAGAAATTGCATGCCGATGGCGATCATGGGCAAGATCGGGAAGAAGGGCAGCAAGAAACCATATTTCAAGTCCTTGCCATATTTGCCGCGGATGGTGATGACCGCCAGGTTGACCTGCAAAAATAGCAGAATGAACATGATATCTGCCGAAGCCGCCACATCTTCGATGGGCAGCGTCAAAGCCACGAACAAAATCAACACGCCCGACCAGCCCAGCGCCACATGCGGCGTGCGCGTTGACGAGCTCACCGAGCTGAAGCTGTCTGGCAGCGCCCGGTCGCGCCCCATGGCAAAGCTGACGCGGGTCGAAGAAAATGTCGTCGCGTTCAAAGCGCTCATGGTAGAAAGCAAGCCGCCAATCATGATCAAAAAGGTGCCAAAAGGCATAAACTGGGCTGCGGCGCGCGCAATGCCGATCTCGCCCAGATCTCCCAGCCACTCAAAGATGGGCACGCCCTCGGGCGGGTCGACAGCGCCGATGATGACAACCGCCACCAACATGTAAATCGGCACGACGATCGCCAGCGACAAGAATACGGCTCGCGGGATATTCTTGCGCGGCTCGCGCACTTCTTCGCCGGCTTGCACGATAATCTCATAGCCTTCAAAGGCGATAAATGTCAAACCCATGGCGCTGACAATGCCGATGATGCCATTGGGGTCGAAAGGCTGGAATGCCTCCAAACGCGCTGGCTCGCCAAAGATGACTAACAAGCCGCTGACGATAAAGATGCCGATTATGATAACCTTGAGCACTGTCACGATATTGCCGACAGCGCCCGTCTCGGATGTGCCGCGATAGTTGATGTATAAAAACAGCAGGATAATCAGCACAGCGAAGA
Source organism: Anaerolineae bacterium (assembly GCA_022824565.1). Classification (GTDB taxonomy): domain Bacteria; phylum Chloroflexota; class Anaerolineae; order Aggregatilineales; family Phototrophicaceae; genus UBA6055. The sequence goes on from JAJDZQ010000016.1 coordinate 2,335, forward strand.
GCTTTTGCACCACCTCCGCTTCGGTCAAGGCGATGCCAAAAGGCAACTGTAGCGAACCCTGAAAAAAGATGCCGGCATGCTCATCATGATGCGCCGCGGGATCAAGCAGCAAGATGCGCATCAGCTCGTAAATGAAGCCGCCAAAGCCCACGCCATACAAGCTGCCCGCCACAGCATGCGCGAACCAGCTCATCCAGCCCGCCAAAAAACCGTTGGGACCCGGCAAGCCTTCTTTCACCCACAGATAGCCGCCGCCCGCCTCGGGGATGGCAGAGCCAAGCTCGGCATAGACCATCGCCGTCAGGACAGTGATGACGCCATTCAGCGCGAATGCCAAGATCAGCGCGGGGCCAGCTGTGCCAGCGGCTATGCCCGTCAGCACAAAGATGCCAGCGCCAATCATCGCGCCGACGCCGATCATGGTGATATCGAACAAGCCCAGACTGCGGACCAAGCCGACATGCTGCGAACTATCTGTTGCCGATGCCATACGCGCGTTCCTTCATTCCGATGCCAACAGAGCGAGCCGGCCTGCGTCCCTAGTGTTCAATGTACAGCAAAGGCGGGATAAATGTAAAGTGTCGGCGAAAGTGAGAGCAGGGCAATCGACTTAAATTATCTGATTGCCACTGAGGTGCCGCTCGGATTTGAACTCTGTAGGCGCGAGATTGGTCTCGCCCATGATGACGCCAGTTTTCATGTGGGCGACTCAAGAGTCGCCCCTACGACGTTCCTGCATATTGTTGCACTTCTCCATTGGATTTACTTCTGTGTCCTCTGTGTCCTCTGTGTCCTCTGTGTTCAAACTTTTTCATCCCAATGTGGGGGCACAGGAGATCAGAGCCGCGCAAAGGTGTCTTTCAGCAGCGGATACAGCGACTGATAGGTAGCATAGCGCCGGGCATACACATCGGCATTCGCGCCGACCGCCACACTCGCGCCGCGCTGGATCATGGCAGCGCAGGCGGCCGGTATATCTGCGAACAAGCCGGCCGCGACCGAAGCCAGGATAGCCGCGCCAAATGCGCCACCTTCGGTCGTGTTGATATTGACCAGGCGCGCGCCCAGCACATCGGCGATGATCTGTTGCCAGACCGGGCTCTTCGCCCCGCCGCCGCTGATGCGCACTTCGTAGTCTGCTGGCAGCCCGGCTTGGGCGATCAACGTGAAGGAGTCTTTCAGTCCAAAAGCCACGCCTTCCAGCACCGCCCGAGTCAGATGCCCGCGCGTGTGCCGGCTGGTCATGCCGATGAAGGCTGCGCGCGCCAAGGGATCGGGATGCGGTGTGCGCTCGCCAGTCAGATACGGCGTAAAGAACAAGCCTTCGCTGCCCGCCGCGACCAGCGCCGCCTCGTCCAGCAGCGCATCAAAGCCAAGCCCGGGCGCGAAGTTATCTCGATACCACTGCAAGCTGCCGGCCGCGCTGAGCATCACGCCCATCAGATGCCAGGTGCCAGGCACAGCATGACAGAAAGCATGCAAACGACCTTGCGGCTCGAAGGCATAACTGGACAACGGCGCAAAGACCACGCCCGATGTGCCGACAGTGACGCCGATGGTATCGGGCGTGACACAGCCCATGCCGATTGCGCCCGCGGCCTGGTCGCCGCCGCCGCCCACCACTGGCGTGCCCGCCCGCAAGCCTGTTTCTGCAGCCGCAGCCGCGCTGATGACCGAGGTGACTTCTGTGCCTTCGTGCACCGGCGGCAGCCAATCCGCGGGGATAGCCAGCGCCGCCAACACCTCGGACGACCAGGCGCGCTCGGCCACATTCAGCAGCGAGGTGCCAGCCGCCCCCGCCAGATCGGTGGCATAGGCATCGGTGAGCTGGTAGCGGATGTAATCTTTGGGCAGCAAGATCTGCGCCGCCCGCGCATAAACTTCTGGCTCATGGTCGCGCACCCATAGCACTTTGGGCGCGGTGAAGCCGGTCACCGCCGGGTTGCCCGTGAGCGCCAGCAACCTGTCCGCGCCGATGCGTTCGGTCATATAGTCGCATTGAACCTGGGTGCGTTGATCGTTCCACAAGATGGCTGGTCGCAGCGGCTCGCCCGCCTCGTCCAGCAGCGTCAAACCGTGCATCTGCCCCGTCAGCCCGATCGCGTCGATATCGCCGCCAGCCAAGCCCGAATCCGCCAGCGCCGCGCGAATGCTGTTGCGCATGCCCGCCCACCAGTCGGCTGGGTTTTGCTCGCTCCAGAGTGGTTGGGGTTGGCTGATCGGCTGGGGCGTATTGGCGACAGCCGCCACCGCGCCCGCCGCGTCGATAATCAGCGCTTTTGCGCCGGTTGTGCTGATGTCGAGTCCCATCAAATAGGGCATGCCTTGTCCTTTCGCGTTTCAAGCGCCCAGCAGCAGGATGTGCAGTTCGCGGGGTCCATGCGCGCCTTTGACCAGCTCATGCCCGATATCGGCGGTCTTGCTGGGTCCGCTGATGATGATGGTATTGCTGGAATCGCGGAAAGCGCTATAACCCGCCCCGCGCTGTGCCTCTGCCCAGCTGTCCAGGTCGGGCAAGATCTGCTCTGGCGACAGCAGCGCTATATGCAAGTCGGGCAGCAGCGATGTCGCGCGGTAACGCCCCGTGCCGCTTTCTAGCACCAGGCTGCCTGTGCCGGCCAGCGCCGCGCTGACACCAGTGATACCGACGCGCGCCTCTTCGTCAGCGTGCGCCGCGATGCCGACGCCCAGCGACTCCAGTGTGCCGCGCAGATCATCCAAAGGCAGCTGTGCATCGTCCCAGGCCAGCGCCTTGGTGTCGCCATCCAGCAACGTCATGATCTGCTCGACCGCTTCGCCAAGACCGCCCACGCGGTGCACAAAACCCCCCAGGCTTTCGGCAGCTGCGACGAATTGGTCAATGCGTTGCTCGGTTGTATGCTCCCGCGGCGGGATCATGTTGCGCGGGATAGCGACCGGCTCTCGGCTCAATACCGAATCGTGGCTGGCATGCGCGGCCTGCGCCTCGCGCAGACGCCCCAATATGCGATCTCGCGCCGTGCTCATCGTACCCTCCAGCCCCCGGCTCCTTCCCCCAAGATGAGGCAAAGGTAGCTAAGGAATCCCAGATTTGCGCTAGCAGGTCCCTCCCTCATTTTGGGGGAGGGGTTCGGGGTGGGGGCAAAAGGCCCCTCCCTCATTTTGGGGGAGGGGTTTGGGGTGGGGGTTTCGCCCTTATGCGTGATCATTGTTGCGTTCTTTCCACAGCTGCCGGAACGGTTTGGGCGCAAAGGCGGGGAAGTCGCGGAACTCGCTCCAGTTGCCCAGCGGACCGGGCATATAGTCGCCCAGCAGCGCTTGACCAGCCCGCGCCGCGCGTCCACCCAGGGCAAAGCGCGTCGGCGATGTCATGCCCACAGCCCAGAGCTGCATCGCCACATCCCAGCCAGCCGCCGATTCGCCGCTTTGCACCAGATCGTGGCGCAGGTCGAGCAGCATGCGTGGCAAGTCGATATCGACCGGGCAGACTTGCTTGCAGCTGCCACACAAACTGCTGGCATGCGGCAAAGGCGCTGCGTTGTCCAAGCCGACCAACAGCGGCGTCAGCACCGCGCCGATCGGACCGCCATACACCCAGCCATAGGCATGCCCGCCCGCGCTGCGATAGACCGGGCAGGCATTTTGGCAAGCGCCGCAGCGGATGCAAGCCAGCGCCTCGGCATAATCGGTGTCATAAATTTTGCTGCGTCCGTTGTCGACCAGGATGACATAACAGTGCTCGGGTCCATCGGCTTCGTGCGCGCGCCTTGGTCCGCTGAGGATATTGGTATACACCGAAAGCGGCTGGCCGGTGGCGCTGCGCGGCAGAACCTGGGTCAGCATGGCGTAATCGGCGACTGTTTCCACTATTTTTTCGATGCCGACCAGCGCAATATGCACGCGCGGCATAGAAGTGCAAAGTCGTCCGTTGCCCTCGTTCATCACCAAGCCGATGCTGCCTGTCTCGGCGATGAGGAAGTTGCCGCCGCTGATGCCCATATCGGCGCCCAGAAAGTCTTGACGCAGCCGCCTGCGCGCAAAAGCCACCATGGCTTCGGCATCATCGGTCGGCTGCATATCCAGCTCGCGCACGAAGACATCGCGGATTTCGGCTTTGGTCATGTGCATAACCGGCGCGACAACATGGCTGGGCGTTTCGTTGTTCAGCTGGATGATGTATTCGCCCAGGTCTGTCTCGACAACGCGCAGTCCCGCCGCTTCCAGGTCCTGGTTGACGCCCAGTTCTTCGCTGAGCATGCTCTTGCTCTTGGTGACGGTTTTCACCGAATGTCGCCGCGCGATATCAAGCACCAGTTGGTTCGCGCTTGCGGCATCTTCTGCCCATTCGACACCCCAGCCATTTTCGAGCAGCCGGTCTTCTGCCAGTTCCAGCAGCTCGGGCAGCTTGCGCAGGGCGCGTCGTTTGGCTTCGGCCGCCTGGGCGCGCATCGTTTCGCCGTGCGCATCGCCAAATTCGAACATGGCTTTGGCGCGGTTGTGATAGCCGCCACGGGTGCCGCTGCCAACCGCTTTCTGCAAATCGGGGTTGCGCAGGGCGATATCGGCCAGCGAGACAAAGTCGTTGGAACGCAGCTCGACACTCATTGCGCTTCTCCCTGACCAGTCGGGGGGACCGGGGGGGGTCTGTGCGGGCGAGCCAGCGCCTCGCCCCTACGAGTGGCTGTCGAGGTTCCCCAGGCGGGGTTGCGCAGCCCTTTCGCCAATACATCCGCCAGGTGCAGGACGCGCTTGTTGGACTTGCCGCGCGACAAGCCGCCATTCATCTGCGTCAGACAGCTGACATCGCCGGTTACGATCGTCTCGGCGGGGCTGGCGTTGATATTGTCGATTTTGTTGCGCAGCATGGCATTGCTTAGCGCCGGCATCTTGATGCTGAACAAGCCGCCAAAACCACAACAGACCTCGCATTCATTCAGTTCGCAAAGCTCGGCATTGCCCAGCTGCGCCAACAAGTCGCGCGCTGCTCTGCCCAATCCCAAACCGCGCAGCCCATGACAGGCATCGTGCATGGCGAAGCTTTGTGGCTCGGGCAAAGCCAAATCCAGGTTGACCAAGCCCAGCCCCTCCACCAGGTATTCGCTGAATTCCCAGGTGATGCTGGCGATGCGCCGGGCTTGTTTGTATAGCTCGCCATCTTCGGGCGCGAACAGGTTGGGATATTCGTGGCGCAGCATGGTCGCGCACGAGCCCGAAGGCGTAACAATAACTTCGGCATCCTGGAAGGCTTTGAAAAAATGCCTGGCGACCGTGCGAGCTTCGTCACGATAGCCGCTGTTGAAAGCTGGCTGCCCACAGCAGGTCTGCGCTGGCGGAAAGACCACGCGCGCGCCCACATGCTCGAGGATATCCACCACCGACATGCCCGTGCCCGGATACACCATATCGACGATGCAGGTGACAAACAAAGAGACGACCTTGCCTTGGGGCGATTCTCGCTGCGGGAGTGCCATGCGCCGCTCTTTCGCACTTGTTTGGATAACGCGCGGCTATTCTAGCACAGGCTGTGTAAAAGATTGCATCGTCTAGCAGTCCAGGCAGTTTTTACAGCGATTCAGTAGGTTTTGAAGCCTCTCTCGCATAGTGGGCAGTAGGGGGGGACACTTTTTTCTAGCCCATCCCCGGCCCTTCCCCATATCAATGGAGAAGAGTGACTCGGCAAGAAACCTATGCGTTTATTGCTAATCTGCAAGAAATCGAGCATCAGAATTCAGCTTCTCTGAATGGCTCCCCCTCCTCAGGATGCTTCGGGGAGGGGGTTGGGGGGTGGCATAACAGCCAGCAGGTCGCCCGCGCGAGGCTTATGAAGCCGGCAGATACGCTGCATTGACCGCGAACAGCTCGTCGACCATCGCTTGAATTTCTTTTAATGAGCAGACAGCCGCCGACAGGGGCGAATAGGCGACTGCCTGATAGATCAGCCGTTTGTCGCCCTGCAAGATGCCAGCCACTGCCATCTCTTCGATCTGCGCATACAAATTGGTCAATGGCGCGACCGAAGCGGGCAGTGCGCCCACGGCCACTGGCTCCAGCCCATCACGAGACGCCCAGACCGGCACTTCGACGCAGGCTTCGGCGGGCAGGTTGTCGACCAAACCGCGATTGGGCACATTGCCATTGAACTTGAACGGCTCGCCACCTTCCATGGCATTGATGATATAGGCGGCGTATTCGTGTCCGCGCGCCAGGTCGATCTCTTCTTCGGCGAACCAGGCGTGAATGTCATCGCGCCAGTCGTGCTCGCGCCGGCGATATTCTTTCAGGATGTAGGCATGTTCGCCGGGATTCCAGTTGGTGCCGTGTGTGGCGTATTTCTCAATCAGGTCGGGGCGCTTGCGAAACCACCAGTTGTATTCGCTATTGTGCCCGCTGGACTCGGTCACATAATAATCCAGCGCCAGGTACATTTCGTTGCGCACCTGCTCGGCATTATAGACCTCGGCATTTTCGCTGATGGCGCGCTTGATGTGCGGATAGGCATCTTCGCCATTCCAAGTGTAGTCGATGAACCAGGCGGTGTGGTTGATGCCAGCGCAAGTATAGTTGATTTCGTCATAGGGCGCGCCGATCCACTTCGCCAGCATTTTGGATGTGCCCTGCACGCTGTGGCAGAGGCCGGTCACGCGGATGTCGGTTTCGATATCCAGCGCCCGGCAAAGCATCGCCATGGGATTGGTGTAATTCAACATCAGCGCGTCGGGGCACAGCCGCTGCATGTCGCGGGCGATATCGACCATGACGGGGATGGTGCGCAGCGAGCGAAAGATGCCGCTGACACCGCGCGTATCGCCAACATTCATATCCACGCCATATTTCATGGGGATCTCGATATCGTGCCGCCAGACATCGGTGGAGCCGATCAGAATAGTCACGACCACATAATCGGCGTCGCGCAGGGCTGCTTCGCGGTCGAGCGTGGCGCTGACAGTCGCGGGATAGCCGCCAGCCGTCACGATGCGCTGCACGGCGCGTTGGGCGAAATCAAGTCGCTCGGCATCAATATCCATCAGCGCGATCTCTGCGCCTTCCAGCAGGGGAAAGGTGAGGATGTCTTTGACGAGTTTGCGCGTGAAGCCAAAGCTGCCAGCGCCGATAAAAGTGATTTTGGGCATCAGATTGCTTCCGCTTGAATGGACCGAACTAGCGTAACTTGGAACCGCAACGATATCGAGAAACGCTTTACTAATATGATAGCTGAGCATCTTTCAACCTGACAGGCTAAGCCCTGCGACCCCCCCTCGGTCCCCCCGACGAGTCAGGGGGAGGCAGGCAACCCCCCTCGGTCCCCCCGACGAGTCAGGGGGAAGCGCATACCTGAACTCCCCTCCCTGACTCGTCGGGGAGGGGCTGGGGGTGGGGTTAAACGGGCGAGTCACCGCCTCGCCCCTGCACTGTCACTTCGGAGAGGGGCTGGGGGAGGGGTTTACGAGTTTGCCCGTTTCGTCGCTGCGATACCCACTCTGCGCGCCGAGTTCGTCTCGGAATGTCGAGTCGCGCAAGGTTTCCAGCAGCGCCTGCATGCGCTCCATCGTCATGAACCGCCGGGGAATCGCCAGGTCGAAGCGCTCCCACACCAGCCCGACAAATTCCAAGCCCAGCGCTTCTGCCGCGCCGCGCAAGCCCATGCCACAATCGCCGATATCATCAGCCACCGCCGCCGCCACCGCCAGATGCGTGTGCTCCTCGTGTTCATAGCCGGCTACTTCTTTGGGATCGATGCCTTGCTCCGCCAGCAGATGATCCAGCAGCACGCGCGTGCCCGCTCCGCGTTGCCGATTGATGAAACGCGCTCGCCGCAGGTCGCCTGGGGTATGAATGCCCAGTGGATTGCCCGGCGCCAGCATCAGCCCCTGTTCGCGATGCGCAAAGGTGACCAGCTGCACGGGCTCTTCGCCCAGATAGCGCCGCACAAAGCTCGTGTTATAGCTGCGCGACTCGGTGTCGAAGAGATGCGTGCCAGCCAGATGCGCTTCGCCCCGCCGCAGCGCCAGCAAGCCACCCAGCGAACCGACATTAGCCGATACCAGCCGTCCGCCAGCGCGCAGCCGCAGATGCGTCGCCAGCAGGTCCAGCAGCGGATCGTGACTGCCCATCATCATGAGGCTCTGCTGGATTTCGCCGCGATGTCGCAGCAGCGCCACTTGCAGTCGGCCGCCACGGTCGACGCCTTCATGAAAGCGCGGGATGTGCGCCAGCCCGTCCGCCCGCACCAGCGAAGTGATCACGCCTGCGCCCCGCCCAAGTGGCGTCGCTTGCAGTTGTCCGTCGATATCTGCCAGCGCCACGCGCACATAATCATCATCGCCCAGCGGCGAAGCGATCTTCTGTGTCGAAAATGCCTCGACCTGGTTCACTTGCGGCGGCGTCAACCCCAGCCATTGGCGGATCAACGGTGTAATCAGCAGTTTGCCCGTTAATGCGGCGCTGACAGGGTAGCCAGGCACGCCAATGATGGGCAGGCTCCGTGCCATGCCGATAATTACCGGATGGCCCGGGCGCACGGCGATGCCATGCACCAGCACCTCGCCCAGCCGCGCGATGGCAGTGGCGCTGAAGTCATGCGCGCCCGCCGATGAACCGGAAAGCAACAGGACCAGCTGTGGCTCATCGTCCAGCGCCGATTGCAATGCAGCCGTCAGTGCCGCCGGGTCGTCGCCGATGATGTCGCCGATGCTGGCTAGCCCGCCCGCAGCCTCGATCTGCGCGGCGAGCATGAGGCTATTGTACTCAGTCAGTTGCCCACGAGCCGGCTCTTGATCGTGCGGCAGCAGTTCGCCACCAGTGGGGATAATGCGCACATGCGGGCGTCGCCGCACCGCCACCTGCGCATGGCCACAACCAGCCAGCGCGCCCAAATCGACCGGACGCAGGGCATGATTGACTTGCAGCACGGTCTCGGTGGTCACAATGTCTTCGCCCATCAGGCGCACATGTTGCCAGGGCGGGACCGCAGCATAAATCAGCAAGCTGCCATCCTGTTCCTGGTTGACATGCTCAATCATGATGACGGCGTTGGTATCGGCGGGCAGGGGATCGCCCGTGTTGACCGGAAAGGCGTTTTCGCCCGGCTGCAATCGCAGAGGCTGTGTTTCCCGCGCCGAGATCGTGTTGTCGGCGCGCAGGGCATAGCCGTCCATGGCCGCGCAGTGAAAATGGGGCGATGAGCGGATGGCTTGCACGGGTTGCGCCGTAATCCTGCCCAGCGCCTGTTGCAAGCAGATGCGCTCGGCTGGCATGGGCTTTGCGGCGCCGGCGGCCTGCAGCGCTGCTTGCAGGGTCGCGCGCGCCTCGTCCAGCGGGATATCGGTGAGGTAGATATTGCGTTTGGACATGCTGGCATTAAATCACAAAGGTGCCCGCTTGACCCCCCTCAATCCCCCCGACGGGTCAGGCTGACGACACCACATTTTTTCATCATGCTCGCCTCGGCATGAAGTAGTGTGTATCAGGTAGCTTTCCGTTGCTTGCCACTTCGTCTTGAAAGTAGCGTAAGCCTTCTTTGAACACGCTCAATATCCAGCGCGGCTTGCCGTCTTTGCCGCATA
>JAJDZQ010000005.1 GCA_022824565.1 Anaerolineae bacterium
CGCCCGTTTCAGGGAAGTGGCGATTTTGCTGGATGCGAGATGCTCTGCCCCCACCCCAAACCCCTCCCCCAATATGAGGGAGGGGCTTCAAAACCAGCTGGCATCGCTGAAAACTCCCCTGCCCTCGTCCTGGGGAAGGGGCCGGGGGATGGGGGCTTGATAGCGTGTCCACATCATTCGACACTCCGGTTTCAGTGGGAATTTGATGAACGCATGGCTATCTGTTACACTATAGTCAGAAACTGCGCTTGGAGATGACATGAGGTCGAGACCGGATTTGAGCACAACTGTCGCCAGCCGACCCAAGACGCGCCATGTTGCGCCTGTGCAGGAATGTGAGCTGGATGGGGAAGCACAATATCTAGAAGATATCCGCGCCAGCTTGCGAGAAATGAGCGAGGGCAAGCTGCACGATTCATTCGAAAGCATCGCGGAGATCCGTAAAGAACTTGCCATTCAATCCAACAACGATAAGGCAAACCACTGCGTTTAAGTCGCGCCTCAAGCGACTCGCAAGACGGTATCCCGCTGTCCTTGATGTGGTAGAAGACATTACGCATAGGCTTGCGATGGGTGAACGACCAGGCAAACTGTATCGTCGAGTTGGCGCTACAGTCTTTCGCGAAAGGTTGCCGAATCCATCCGCCAGGCGTGGGAAAAGTGGCGGTTTTCGAGTTGCCTACTTGGTGGAAGACGAGAGAATCGTCATTCTATTGGGCATCTGTGCGCGCAACGACTGTCCAGAATTGCCGGAATCCTCAATTCGGCGTCTGCTGAGGGAAGCAGGCTACTGAAGGCAGGGGATTTGCCTTTGCGCAGCGGTCGCCTGCGATCAATGCACATGCCGCTGCCAACTGCCTTCGTCCAGGATCTGCTCAATCGCCGCCAGCGCCGCGCGGATTTCTGCATCGGTGGTATAAAAATGTGGCGCGATGCGGATGCCAGCTTTGGGACGAAAGTCAATCTTGATATCGCGCGCCAGCAGCTCGCAGGAGACCTCATAAGCATGGGGCGGATTGACCGTGACGGTGCCGGCCCGCTCTTCGGGCAATCGTGGCGAGACGACTTCATAGCCCAGCGCATCTGCCAATTCGATAATCAAAGCAGTTTGCCGCATGGATTTTCCGCGGATGGCAGCGACGCCAACTTGGGCGATGATGTCCACGCCAGGCTGTACAGCATGCAGCGAGGCAATGCCCGGCGTGCCATTCATCAGCCGATAGCTGTCTTCGCGCAGGTCTAGCCCGCCCACATCAAAGTCGAATGGCGCGCGACTGGCGAACCAGCCAGTCACTTTGGGCTTCAAGCCGGGCAGCAGGTCGGGACGTACATACATAAACACGCCGCCAGGTCCGCCACAGAGCCACTTCAGGGTGCCGCCGATGTAATAGTCGATATCCCAGGCGGCGACATCCACCGGGATGACCCCCACGCTGTGATAGCCATTGAACAACGTTTGCGCGCCGACTCGATGCGCCTTTGCCGTGATCTCCCGCGCTGGCATGATGAAGGCGCTGCGAAAGCACACATGCGAAATGCTGACCAGCCGCGTGCGCTCGTCGATCGCAGCCAGCAGCTCGTCGATATCGATGCTGATTCCATCGCGCGATTCGATCATCTGCACTTCGATATGTGGCGGCAGCCAACTGCGCAAGGCATAGACATCGCTGGGGAAGTCGAGGTTGGTGATGACCACTTTGTCGCGTTTCGTGTCGCTATAGTCCAGCGCGCCCAACAAGATGCTGTTGGCTATGCTGGCATTTTGATGCATCAGCACCGTGCCCGGCGCCGCGCCCAGCAAAGGGGCGATCTTGTCGCCGACGGTCTGCGGCAGTTCAAACCAGCCGCTGCCCCAAGCCGAAACGCCTTGCCCCGCCCAGGTATCGGCATACTGCTGCAAGCTGTCGTAGACGCCGCGCGGCATGGCGCCCAGTGAATTGCTGATGAGGTAATTGCAGCGCTCCAGGATCGGGAATTCGCCGCGCCATTGTAGCAAGCTGTCTGTGATCATGCTGTCCTCGTTCTCGTATAGGTGGCTAGCGGGCGAAGAGGGCTCTGCGCATCTGTGCCAGCCGCTGCCAACGATAGGGCATCGTTCGCTCGAGGCGGCGGTGCATTTCTGCTGTCAGCAGCGCTTTATCCTGCGGCGCGACCAGCGATTTGGCGAGTAAAGCGTCAATGATCCGTTCCATATCGCGCCTGGCATCCCTGCGCTCTGCCCAGCCGAGCTTCTGCCCCTTGGCGATGCGCTGCAAGCGGTCGAGGCTGGCCCCTGGCGCTTCGCCCCATAGGTCGCGCAATATCCGCGCTTTGGCTTCGTCGGCCTGGGCTTGGTGCTGTGGGACCTGGCTGCGTGTGGCGCTGTGCGAACTTTCATGGCGGCGGTAGCGATAGAGGCTTTCGGGCAGGTTGGCGAATTGTATGCTGGTTTGTTTGAGCATGCGCCAGGGCAGTTCCCGTTCTTCGCCAGAACGCCGGCCTGCTTCATAACCGCCAACCGCCTGCAGCAGCTCGCGGCGAAACATGACCGTCGTGTAGATGAAGCTCACGCCGCCCAGCATATCGAAAAGGATGAGGGCATGCTGCTGTGGCAGGGCAAATCGGTAGAGCACTTGCGACAAATCTTGGTTGACCAACTCGCCTTCTGTGCCAACTGCGCCGACTGCGGGATGCGCCTCCAGGTATGCGACCTGTTTCTCGAGTCGCTTTGGCAGGCTGATATCATCACAGTCCATGAAGGTGATATAGTCGCCCGCCGCGGCCCGGATGCCATGATTGCGGGCATCGGCCATGCCCATGTTGCGCTCCAGCTGCAACAAACGAATGCGCTCATCGCGCTGCTGGCAGTCTTGTACGATCTGCGCCGAAACGTCTTGCGAGCCATCATCGACGATCAGAAATTCAAAGTCGGCCAAGGTCTGCGTCAAGATGCTGGCGATGGCTTCGCTGAGGTACGCCTCGCCGTTGTATACCGCCATGACGACGCTGACTTTGGGCATGGATAGCTTGTCTCGAATGCTGCCTGGTCGCGCGCGAGTATACCATAGATACCCCCCTCGGTCCCCCCGACAAGTCAGGAGGAGGCACAAACCCCCCTCGGTCCCCCCGACAGGTCAGGGGGAGGCACATACCTTGACTCCCCTCCCTGACTCGTCGGGGAGGGGCTGGGGGAGGGGTAGACTCGGCGGCGGACGGCGGCTACCATTTGCTGCATTGACGGCGAGAGGCAAAAGCGATGACCGAGCCAAACATCAACACTGTCGGCGGCAATGGCAGCTTCCAGGAGGTGATCGCCAATTCACCACCAGAGATTCAGGCCATGGCGCACGCTGCCCGCCAGCTGCTGGCGGATGTCATGCCGGGCATCACCGAGGTGCCCTGGGCGCGCCAGAAGATCGCTGGTTATGGCGTCGGCCCGAAAAAAATGTCGCAGCATTTTTGTTATATCGCGCCATTTAAGAAGCATCTTAACCTGGGCTTTATGTATGGCGCGCGCCTGCCCGACCCCGAGAATCTGCTGGAAGGCAAGGGCGCGGACCTGCGGCATATCAAGATCCGCCA